>JBDTNU010000063.1:0-14107 GCA_039933535.1 Caldimonas sp.
AGGCCGAGATCCTCGCCCAGGCGCTGCCCTACATCCGCAAGTTCCACGGCAAGACCATCGTCATCAAGTACGGCGGCAATGCCATGACCGACCCGGCGCTGCAGCAGGACTTCGCCGAGGACGTGGTGCTCTTGAAGCTGGTCGGCATGAATCCCGTGGTCGTGCACGGCGGCGGACCGCAGATCGAGGAGGCGCTCGCCAAGATCGGCAAGAAGGGCAAGTTCATCCAGGGCATGCGCGTCACCGACGACGAGACCATGGAGGTGGTCGAGTGGGTGCTTGCGGGCCAGGTGCAGCAGGACATCGTCGGCCTGATCAACGTCGCTGGCGGCAAGGCGGTCGGCCTGACCGGCCGCGACGGCGGCCTGATCCGCGCCAAGAAACTGCGCATGATGGATCTCAACGATCCGACCAAGGAACACGACGTCGGCTCGGTCGGCGAGATCGAGTCGATCGACCCGAGCGTCGTCAAGGCCTTGCAGGACGACGCCTTCATCCCCGTCATCTCGCCGCTCGGCTTCGGCGCCGACAACGAGAACTACAACATCAACGCCGACGTCGTCGCCGGCAAGCTGGCCGAGGTGCTGAAGGCCGAAAAGCTGATGATGCTGACGAACACGCCAGGCGTGCTCGACAAGGCTGGCAAGCTGCTCACCGACCTGACCGCGCGCGAGATCGACGAGCTGTTCGCCGACGGCACGATCTCGGGTGGCATGCTGCCCAAGATCCAGTCGGCACTCGATGCGGCCAAGAACGGCGTCAACACCGTGCACATCATCGACGGTCGTGTGCCGCACGCGATGCTGCTCGAGGTGCTCACCGAGCAGGCCTACGGAACCATGATCCGCTCGAGGTGAAGAAGGACCCGGTCTGGCTCTTCGATCTCGACAACACGCTGCACGACGCCAGCCACGCGGCGTTCGGCGAGATGCACGTGGCGATCGGCGACTACGTCGTTCGCCACCTCGGCATCACGGTCGAGGAGGCCAATGCGCTCAGGCAGCGTTACTGGCTGCGGTACGGCGCGACCATGCTCGGCCTCGTCCGCCACCACGGCATTCGCGCCGCCCACTTCCTGGAGGAAACGCACCGCCTGCCCGGCCTCGAGGAGCGGCTTCGCACCAGCGCGCAGGATCGCGCCGCCGTGGTGCGGCTGCGCGGCAAGAAGGTCATCTTGACCAACGCGCCGCGCGACTACGCGATGCGTGTCCTGCGCGGGCTCGGCTTCGCGCACCTGTTCGATGCCGTCGTGACGATCGAGGACATGACGATGTTCGGCATGCCGCGCCCCAAGCCCGACGCGCGCATGCTGCGTCGACTGGTGGCGCGCCTCGGCGTGCCGGCGTCGCGCTGCGTGCTGGTCGAAGACACTTTGCAACATCTCAAGGCGGCGCGCTCGCTCGGCATGCGCACCGTCTGGATGCAGCGCTACCTCGGTGGCGGATCTCGCGGCCTCGTTCCGGGCGGCAGCAACAAGCGCGTTGGCACGGCGCAAAACGAGCGTCGAAGAAGCCATAAACCGGCATACGTGTGTGCCAGAATCGGATCGCTTCGCCAGCTGATTCAAGCCTCATGACCCTTCCCCCCGACCCGCCTGCCGGCGAACCCGGCAACTCCGTGGGAGAGGTGGAAACCGGGCTGATCGAACCGCTCCTGTCGGCCCTGGTTGCGCCTCTGGCGATCCCCGTGGCGCCGCTGGCCAGGAAGCGCCCGCGGCCCGGCGAGCGCCGGGTGCAGATCCTCGAGACGCTGGCGACCATGCTTCAGGAACCAGGCGCCGAGCGCATCACCACCGCCGCGCTTGCCGCCAGGCTCGAGGTCTCTGAAGCCGCGCTCTACCGGCACTTCGCGAGCAAGGCGCAGATGTTCGAGGGGCTGATCGAGTTCATCGAGCAGAGCGTGTTCACGCTCGTCAACCAGATCATCGAACGCGAGGCGAGCCCCGACGCGCAAGTGCACAAGGTGCTGCTCGTGCTGCTTCAGTTCGGCGAGAAGAATCCGGGCATGACACGCGTCATGGTCGGCGACGCGCTGGTGTTCGAGAACGAGCGTCTGCAGACGCGCATGAACCAGTTCTTCGAGCGCATCGAGTCGCAGCTGCGCCTGGCCTTGCGCGCCCGCGCCGAGGCCGCCGGGGCAGCGACGCCGACGGTCGACGCCAATGCGCAGGCGTCGGCGCTGACCTCGTTCGCGATCGGCCGCTTGCAACGCTTCGCGCGCTCGGGCTTTCGCAAGAGCCCCACCGAGAACCTCGACGTCGCACTGCGCCTTTTCGTGCAGTGAGGGTTGCGGGCGTGACGACGATCCTGGCGGGTGGCCGGCCGCTCACTTTGCTGCCCGAGAAGGCGGCATTGATCGCGGCGAGCGGCACGCTTCTGATCGCCGATGCGCACATCGGCAAGGCGGTGAGCTTTCGCGCCCTCGGCGTTCCGGTGCCGCGCGGCACGACCAGCGAGACGCTGGCCCGCCTGGGCGCGCTGGTCGCGCGCACCGGCGCGAGCCGGATCGTCTTTCTCGGCGACTTCCTGCACTCGGCGCGCGCTCATGCGACGGCGACGCTGGCCGCGCTGGCCGCCTGGCGCGATGCGCATCGCTCGCTCGAGCTCGTTCTGGTGCGCGGCAACCACGACGACCGGGCCGGCGATCCGCCCGCATCGCTCGGCATGCAGGTCGTCGACGAGCCGTTCACGCAGGACGGCCTTGCCCTCTGCCATCACCCGAAGCAGCGTGCGGGCGCGTACGTCCTGGCCGGCCACCTTCATCCCTGCGTGCACGTCGGCGGCCGCGGCTGGGAGCATTTGCGCCTGCCCTGCTTCTGGTTCGGCGACGACGTCGGCGTGCTGCCTGCCTTCGGCGCGTTCACCGGCATGCATCCGATCCGCGCGATCGCGAGCGATCGCGTGTTCGCGATCGCCGACAGCGTCGTTGCCGCGATGCCATCGGCCGGCGAGCGGTGCGCGGCCTGAGCGCCGACGAGACACAATCCGCGCCCATGGCGTCACCCTCTTCCCTGCAGCATCTCATCGAGCGCGCCGAAGCCTTGCTCGCGCGCATCGAGGCCGTGGTGCCGCATCCGCTGGCCGCGCCCGACTGGGGTGCGTCGATCGCGTTTCGCTATCGCAAGCGCGGCGGTTCGGGGTTGATCGAGCCGGTGCGGCATGTCGCGACGATCCGGCTCGATTCGCTGGTCGAGGTCGAGACGCAAAAAAGCAGGCTGCTGCGCAACACCGAGCAGTTCGTGGCCGGCCACGCCGCCAACAACGTGTTGCTGACCGGCGCGCGCGGCACCGGCAAGAGCTCGCTGATCAAGGCCTGCCTGAACGAGTTCGCGGCGCAAGGGCTGCGCCTGATCGAGGTCGACAAGACCGACCTGGTCGACCTGCCCGACATCGTCGACCTGGTCGCCGAGCGCACCGAACGCTTCATCGTGTTCTGCGACGACCTGTCGTTCGATGAAGGAGAGCCGGGCTACAAGGCGCTGAAGTCGATCCTCGACGGCTCGATCGCGCAGTCGTCGGAAAACGTTCTGATTTACGCGACCAGCAACCGCCGCCACCTGCTGCCCGAGTACATGAAGGAAAACCTGACGTACCGGCACACCGAGGACGGCGAGGTCCATCCGGGCGAGGTCATCGAGGAAAAGATCTCGCTCTCGGAACGCTTCGGGCTCTGGGTGAGCTTCTATCCGTTCAGCCAGGACGAGTACCTGGCGATCGTCGCGGAGTGGCTGCGCTCGTTCGATGTCGATGCCGGGGCGATCGCCGCGGCACGGCCCGAGGCGCTGGTCTGGGCGCTCGAGCGCGGCTCGCGCTCCGGGCGGGTCGCGTTCCAGTTCGCGAAAGACTACGCGGGAAGGCATCACGGGTGAGCCCGGACGAGACGCGCCGCGCGGTCGACGTCGCGGTGGGCGTCCTGATCGACGCCGACGGACGCTTTCTCCTCACTTCACGCCCCGAAGGCAAGGTCTACGCCGGCTACTGGGAATTTCCTGGCGGCAAGCTCGAGGCGGGCGAGTCGGTCGAAGCCGCGCTGCGTCGCGAGCTGCATGAAGAGCTCGGCATCACGATCGGCGCCGCCGTGCCTTGGAATGTGACGCTCATGGACTACGCGCATGCCCGGGTTCGCCTGCATTTCTGCAAGGTGCGCGAATGGCGCGGCGAGTTCGAGATGCGTGAAGGCCAGGCGATGGCCTGGCAGCGCTTGCCGGTCGAGGTCGCGCCGGTCCTGCCCGGAACGCTGCCGGTGCTCGAATGGTTCGCCGCCGAGCAGGGCTTCGTCGGCCGGACCCACTCGAATCCCTGAGGCCGCCGCTACACTGAACCGATGAGCTGGCTCGACGAGGTGAAGTGGGATGCGAACGGGCTCGTACCAGCGATCGCCCAGGAGGTCGGCAGCAACGACGTGCTGATGTTCGCCTTCATGAATCGGGAGTCGCTGGCGCGCACCGCCGAGCTCGGCGAGGCCGTCTACTGGAGCCGCTCGCGCAGAAGGCTGTGGAGAAAAGGCGAGGAGAGCGGCAACGTGCAGAAGGTGCACGAATTGCGCCTCGATTGCGACAACGACGTCGTGCTGCTCAAGGTCGAGCAGACGGTCGCGGCTCCCGGCGATCCGGCGATCGCCTGCCACACCGGCCGCCACTCGTGTTTCTTCCAGCTCTATCGCGACGGTGCCTGGCAGACCGTCGATCCGGTCTTGAAAGATCCCCAAGCCATCTACAGATAGCGGCGCCATGAATTCCGAATCGACGCCCTCCAACGACACCCTGGCCCGCCTGGCCGCGGTGATCGCGGCGCGCCGCCTCGGCGATCCGGACAGGAGCTATGTGGCGCGGCTGTTCGCCAAGGGCGAAGACGCCGTGCTGAAGAAGATCGGCGAAGAAGCGACCGAGGTTGTGATGGCCTGCAAGGACGGCGACGCAGACCGCGTCGTCGCCGAGGTGGCCGACCTCTGGTTCCACACCATGATCGCGCTTGCGCAACACGGTCGCGCGCCGGCCGACGTGCTGGCCGAGCTCGAGCGCCGTGAAGGACTTTCGGGCCTCGAGGAATTCGCGGCGCGCAAGATGCAATCGAGGGAAAAGGAGCAAGGCTCGTGAACGACATCATCGAAATCGACCCGCGCCAGCAGACGCTGAAGACGATCGGCCACATCAGCTATTTCATGCACGCCGTGGTCGCCATCGGCGCGGTGCTGCCGGGCGTTCAGGCCAGCGTGCTGTTGCTGCTGATCGCGTTCTTCATCGACATGATCAAGCGCGATGACGCGCGCGGCACCTGGCAGGAATCGCATTTCAGCTGGCGCATCCGCAGCGTGCTCTGGGCAGGCGGGCTGTACCTGATCACCGCGCCGCTGTGGCTGCTGCTGTTCGTTCCGGGCTGGATCGCCTGGGCCTGCATCTCGATCTGGTTCCTCTACCGCATCGTTCGCGGCTGGTTGAACCTGTCGGCGAACACGCCGATGCCGATGTGAGGCCAGCGCCATGAATCGCGACCCGAACTGCATCTTCTGCAAGATCGTCGCCGGCGAGATCCCCAGCAACAAGGCCTACGAAGACGACGAATTGATCGCCTTTCACGACATCGCGCCGTGGGCGCCGGTCCACGTGCTGGTGATTCCGAAAGAGCACATCGCCAGTTTCTACGACGTGACCGACGCCCATGCCGCGATGCTCGGCCGCATCATGTCGCTGGCACCCAGGCTGATGCGCGAGAACGGCGTGACCAATGGTTTCAGGACCCTCGTCAACACCGGGCCGGACGGGCGCCAGGAAGTACCGCACCTCCACGTGCACGTCATGGGTGGTCCGCGTCCGTGGGCAAAGGGCTGACCTAGAATCCGCCGCAATTCCTCTCTCGAAAGAACGCCATGGGTTCCATCAGTATCTGGCACTGGCTGATCGTCCTGCTCATCGTGGTGCTGGTGTTCGGCACCAAGAAGCTCAAGAACATGGGCAGTGATCTCGGCAGCGCCGTCAAGGGCTTCAAGGATGGCGTTCGCGACGGCACTGCCTCGCCCGACGATCCGGCCTCGCCAACCAAGCAGGTGAGCACCGCGCGCACGGTCGATCCGGGCACGGTCGACGTGGAAGCCAAGACCAAGTCGTGACCTCCTGAATCGCGCCGCGTTTCCCGGCGCGCTCGCCATGATCGACTTCGGCTTCGACAAGATCGCCCTCATCGGCGCCGTCGCGCTCATCGTGATCGGCCCGGAAAAGCTGCCGCGCGTCGCGCGCACGGTGGGCACCCTGATCGGCAAGGCACAACGCTACGTCGCCGACGTCAAGGCCGAGGTCAACCGCTCGATCGAGCTCGAAGACCTGAAGAAGATGAAGACCGAGTTCGAAGACGCCGCGCGCAATGTCGGCCAGACCGTCCAGACCGAAATGCAGGCGACCGCGGCCGACTTCAATTCGTCGTGGCAGTCGGCAACGACCGACACGCTGCCCGACAACAGCGGCCAGCACAGCGGCCTCATGCCCTCGCCGCAGTACCGGCACCCGAAGAAGAACTGGCGCCTCAAGCGCGGCGCGATGCCGCAGTGGTACAAGCAGAAGAACGGCATCCGCGGCAAGGCGCAATCGGGCGCGGCCCGGGTGGCTCGCTTTCGGCCGCGGCGCGCTTCGGCGTGAGCGGCGAAAAGCGCCCCGAGGACGAGCTCGCGGGAACCGAGCAGCCCTTCGTTTCCCACCTCGTCGAGCTGCGCGACCGGCTGATCCGGGCCACGATCGCGGTCGGCGTCTGCTTCGCGGTGCTCTCCTTCTTTCCCGGCCCGGCCGCGTTGTACGACCTGCTCGCCGCGCCGCTCGTCGCGCACCTGCCCAAGGGGGGGACGCTGATCGCCACCAACGTGATCTCGCCGTTCCTGGTGCCGCTCAAGATCACCTTGATGGCGGCCTTCCTGGTGGCCTTGCCGGTCGTGCTCTACCAGGTCTGGGCCTTCGTCGCGCCGGGCCTCTACACGCACGAGAAAAAGCTCGTCCTCCCGCTCGTCGTCTCAAGTACGCTGCTGTTCTTCACGGGCGTCGCCTTCTGCTACTTCTTTGTCTTTGGCAAGGTGTTCACGTTCATCCAGGCGTTCGCGCCGAAGAGCGTCTCGGCGATGCCGGACATCGAGGCCTACCTCAGCTTCGTGCTGACCATGTTCATCGCTTTCGGCGCCGCGTTCGAGGTGCCGATCGTCGTCGTCGTGCTGGCGCGGATCGGCCTGGTCAGCATCGAGAAGCTCAAGGGCTTTCGCAGCTACTTCATCGTGCTGGCCTTCATCATCGCCGCCATCCTGACGCCGCCCGACGTCGTCTCGCAGCTCGCGCTGGCGATTCCGATGTGCCTGCTCTACGAAGTGGGCATCTGGGCGGCGGTCGTCTTCATCAAGCACACGCAGGCGCCAGAGGAAGAGAAAGCCGCGCCCTGAGCGAAGGGCCGCGACCGGTTCAGCGCTCGGCCGGCGCCGTGCGGGACGGCGGTCGCTGTTCCACGGTCACCTTGACGTCGAGCGCGCCGTCGCCACGCTGCACGCTGATGATTGCGGTTTCATGCGGCTTCAGGGCGGCGACGGCATTGAGCAGCTGCGGCGTGTTGGCGACCGGCGTTCCGGCGATCTTCAGCACCACATCGCCGGGGCGCAGCCCGCCCGCGCTTGCGGGCCCGGCCTGCACGACGCCGGTGATCAGCACGCCCTGCGTCACCGAAAGATCGAGGGTCTTGGCAATCTCCGGCGTCAGGTCGCGCGGCTCGACGCCGATCCAGCCGCGCGTGACCCGGCCGTCCTTGATCAGCCCTTCCATCACCTGGCGGGCCGTGCTCACCGGAATCGCGAAGCCGATGCCGAGACTGCCACCGCTGCGCGAATAGATCGCGGTGTTGATGCCGAGCAGGTTGCCGCTCGCATCGACCAGTGCGCCGCCCGAGTTGCCGGGATTGATGGCGGCGTCGGTCTGGATGAAATTCTCGAAGATGTTGATGCCGAGGGAATTGCGGCCGAGTGCGCTGACGATTCCCGAGGTCACTGTCTGGCCGACCCCGAACGGGTTGCCGATCGCAAGCACGACATCGCCGACCTGGAGCCGGTCGACGTCGCCGAAGACGATGACCGGAAGCTTGTCGAGGTCGATCTTGAGCACCGCAATGTCGGACTCGGGGTCGGCGCCGATCGTGCGTGCCTTGGCGCTGCGGCCGTCGCCGAGCAGGACCTCGACATCGTCTGCGCCGTCGATCACATGGTTGTTGGTGAGCAGGTAGCCGTCGGGCGACACGATCACGCCCGAGCCGAGGCCGAACTGCCGCTCTTCCGGCATCTGTCGCGCCCGGTCGCCGAAGAAGAAGCGGAACGTCGGATCGTCGGAGTGCGGCCGTTGCGTCGAGGCGCGGCTCGCCGTGATGCTGACGACTGCCGGCGAAGCGCGCTTGGCGGCGGCGCTGTAGCTGGTGGTCGCCGCGGCCGGGCCGAGCAGCGAGACGTTCTGCACCGGCGCGGGCAATGGGGCGATGGCGGTCGCGGACAAGTTCACGACGTCGCGGCCGCGACCCAGCCACTGCGGCTTGAGCGTGGCGATCACGAACAGCAATGCGACCGCGATGGTCACGGTCTGCGAGAAGAGGAGCCAGGCCTTGCGCATCGTCGGGTCAAAAAGGCGATCGCCGCATTATCCGGGCGTCGGCCGCGACGACAATGAGGCATGGCTTCAACGGCAGGGCGGCCTCGCATCGCGATCACGATGGGCGACGCCTGCGGCATCGGCCCGGAGATCGTCGCGCGACTGTTCCGGACGGCCGAGGCGCAGGACGCGTTCGTGGTCGGCGATGTCGCCGTCATGCGTCGCGCGGCGACGGCTATCGGCGGCTGGCTACCCGTCGCGCGCATCGATGCGATGGGCGATCTCGAGAGCGTTCCGCCCGACTGCATCGCGGTTCTGCAGGTCGAAGGCCTGCCCGGCGATCTGATCGAAGCGCCGCCGGGCCGTGTCGACGCGCGTGCCGGAGCCGCCGCCGCGGCCTGCATCGCGCACGCCGTGCAACTGATACAAGCGGGCGAGGCTCGGGTCATCGTCACCGCGCCGATCCACAAGGAAGCGCTCGCCGCGGCCGGCGTTCCCTATCCCGGCCACACCGAGATGCTGCAGGCGCTGGCCGCGGCGGGAGGTGCCTTGCCGCCGGTGCGCATGATGCTGGCCAATGACGAGCTGCGCACCGTGCTCGTCACCATTCACATGTCGCTGCGCCAGGCGATCGATGCGGTCACTTTCGACGCCGTGCTGGAGACGATCCGGATCGCCAACGCGGCGATGGTCAGGCAAGGCGTCGCGCGCCCGCGCGTCGGCGTTGCCGGACTCAACCCGCACGCCGGCGAAGGCGGGCTGTTCGGCGACGAGGAGCTGAAGATCATCGCCCCGGCCGTGGCCGCGGCGCGCGCCGAAGGCATCGATGCCGGCGGTCCCTTCGCGCCCGACACCATCTTCATGCGCGCCCGCCACGCGGCGGGTCATCCGGGGGAATTCGACGTGGTGGTTGCGATGACGCACGACCACGGCCTGATCCCCGTGAAGTATCTCGGCGTGGAGCACGGCGTCAACGTCACGCTCGGCTTGCCGTTCGTTCGCACCAGCCCCGACCACGGGACCGCGTTCGACATTGCCGGCCGTGGCGTGGCCGATCCGTCGAGCCTGCTGGCGGCGACGCGGATGGCGCGCCGGCTCAGTGCCGGGTCGGCGCGTTGAGCTCGGCGAGCTGCTTGCGTGCCCGCTGCGTCGCGCGCTCCATGAGGTAGGCGCTCTCGACGGCGCGAAAGCGCCCGGTCTCGCACATGCGGGCGAGCATGCGCGAGGTCATCGAGATCGTTTCCTGGTGCTTGCCGCCGCGCGTGAAGACGAAGAAGCTCCGTCCCGAGCTCACGTGCGCAAGCCGGACCTTCTGCCACTCGTCCTTCAGGTGCATCTGGTAGGAGAAGCCGAGCTTCACGTGATCGATGAGCTGCGGCCCCTTGGTCGGCTCGCCGGGCTCGCCCGACTCCGAAGTGGTCGGTCCGAGCCGAACTTCCGACTCCGGATCGAGCGCTGCTGCGGCCGACGCCGACGCGGGCTCGGCCGGCTGCATCTCGTCGCCGAGATCGATGTCGACCGCGCTCGCCTCGATCTCGCCCGACCAGTCGACCGCGGCCTCCGGCACGAAGCCGACCTTGCGCGCTTCTTCGGGTGTGAATCGCTTCTCGATGACTTCGGGCGCGACCTCCTGCAGCGGCTCGCCACGCGAAGCGGTCTCGCCGGCCGGCACCGGTATCGAGAAGATGGCCTCGAGCTGCTTGACCTTCATGTTGTGGTCGAGCTCGCTCAGCGACTGCCCCTTCAGCGACTCGGCGTGCGCTGGCAACAGCTTGCCGAAGAACGCCTTCTGCGCGGCTTCAGGCCAGCCGATCAGCTTCATGCCTTCGTTCAGGTCCTTCATCAGCGGCGGCAGCTGCATCAGGAACTTCTTGCGGAACATCGGCGAGCCCTTGGGCTGCACGCTCATCACGAGGTCGGTGCCGACGCGCCGGTAACGCCGGGCACGATCCGAATCGGCACCGTCGCGGCGCACCGCGAGCACCAGCGCCTGACTCCAGACCTGGGCCAGGAACTCCTGCAGATAACCGGGCAGGCTCAAGGGGGCGAGCGCGGATTGAAGCTGCAGCATGTAGCGCTGCTGCACGCGCAGCTCGGATTCCTTGGCCTCGAGCGTCGTGACCGCGCCAGACTTCTGCTCGACGTCGCCTTCGCTCTGCTCGGCGATGAAGGCTTCGAGCTCGGCCACCTTGGCCGCGTAGAGCTCGATCTGGTCGAAGTCGCCCTCGATGATCTCGTCGACGAGCTTGCGAACGCGGCGCAGGAAGAGCGCTCCCGGGCCATCGTCGAAATCGTCGAAGGCGTTGGCGAGCGAGGCGATGCGGTTGATGAAGCGGCGCACCGGATGGCGGCGGGTCGAGAAAAAGCTCGAGTCGTTGAGGGCGACGCGGAGCACCGGCAGTTGCAGGCGGGCGATCTCGCGCGCCATCTGCGGGGGCACGCGCGAATCGGACAGGATCTGGTCGAACAGGCTGCCGACGACGTCGATCACCATGTGATCGAGCTTGCCGGTCGAAGCCTGGATGAGCTCTTCGCGATGGGCGCGGATCAGGTTCACAGCCATCAGACCGGTGAGACCGTCGTTGTATTGCGGCGTCGAGCCACCGCCACCACCACCGCTTACCGACGTGCCACGCGAGGAATCCGTGCCGCCGGCACGAACGCCCGCGCCACCCTGCTCGAAGCCGGCAGGCAACCCACCACCGCCCGCGAAGCCGCTACCGGCATAACCTGAAGCCGAATGCGTGGGCGCACCGCCGAACCCGCCCGCGCCGCCGCCGTATCCACCACCACCACCACCACCGCGCCCGCCGCCGCGACCGCCACCGCCCGGAACACCGCTGATCAGCGCCGCGGGACCGAGGTCGCCAGGCTGGCTCGAGACAGCCGTCAGGCGCCGGAGCAAGGTCATGAGTTGCTGGTCCGCGGCGACGTTGTGTCGGCCATGCACGGCGCCGCCACGCCCGCCCCCGCTGCGCGTCAGGGGCGCGGGGTCGTGGATGCTGTCCGGGGCGAGAGTCTGGCCCGGGAAGGCCGTCGCCAGCGCCCGGCGATGCGCGGCGAGCAGGTCGGCGTCGCCGGGGCCGGACTGCTCGTCGAGATCGCCGTGGCCGCTTCGCGTCGACATGCGGCCATCGCGCGCCATGCTCGCGTAGCCGGAATTCGCGCCGTGAAACTGGTTGCCCGGGCCCTCGACGGTTCGCACGGTAAGGTGGACCGGCTGGATGCCGCGTGCCTGCAGCATCTTCACGATGTCGGCATAGCACTCGGGCATCGCCTGCGCCACGGCATGACCGAGCTCGCGGACCAGGATGCGGCGGTTTTCCGGGTCGCCGGAAATCGATTCGATGCCGCGGTTCAGCGCCGCGCCGATGACCTCGGCCCGAAGGGGATTGCGCTCTTCGTCGGCCCGTCCGAAGTTGAGCAGCGATCCCATGTAGGCGGCTAGGTCGCGCAGTTGCCATTCGCATTCATGCGAAATCAGCTGGCCGAGGCGGACGTAGTTCATCCGCTCTTCGACCTCCTCGACGTCGACGAGACTCAGCGTTTCCCAATCGGCCGACTCGAGCTTGCGTTTGGTGTCGACCGCCGGCGTCAGGTCCTTGGCCACCTTCTCGCGCAAGGCCTCGTGGAACGAGCCCTGGAACATCCCCATGTTGCGTCGCAGGTCCTGCAGCGCGGCAAATATCTGTTCGCGCTCCGCGGGCTTGCCGGCGTTCTGGGCAAGCGTGTTCAGGGTTTCCGCCACGCGTGCCGCAGCCGCCGCGGCGCCCGTCCGGATCTGGTTCATCGCCGCATCGAGCGCAGCTTGTACGCGAGGTTCGATCGAATTCATCTCGGGCATGACGCGAGTCGCCGTGGCTGGCGCTCGCAAAAGGTCCTCGACAGGGACGAAGTTGGTCTTAGTATGAGCCCAAAAATCGAGCCCGGTCGCGGCACCGCTTCACGCTTTGCGTGTGCGTCGCCGCCTGCGATGAGGCCGGCCCCCAGGCTTAGCGCTTGAGCGCGTCCCGGATCTCGCGCAAAAGCACGACGTCTTCGGGTGTTGCCGGAGGTGGTGGTGGCGGGGCGCGGCGCAGCCGGTTGATCTGCTTGACCATGATGAAGATGATGAAGGCGAGGATCACGAAGTTGACCGCGACGGTAAGGAAGTTCCCCCAGGCGAACAGCGGCACGCCGGCCTTGGTCAGCGCTTCGTAGGTCATCGGCCCGGCATATCCGGGAGGCGGCGGCGCGAGGGCCACGAAATAGTTGGAGAAGTCGAGGCCGCCCACGGCCCGGCCGACGAGCGGCATGATCAGATCCTTGACCATCGAGTCGACGATCTTCGCAAACGCCGCGCCGATGATGACGCCGACCGCCAGATCGACGACGTTGCCCTTCGTCGCGAACTCCTTGAACTCGGTTGCCATGCCCATCGAAATTTCCCTCTCGCATTGGAGGTTCGAGTATTCCCGACGCGCACCGGAAGTCAAGACTGCGGTCCGCCGCACCGTCGAGGGGGCGTCAGCCTTGACACCTCCATTAGAATGTCGGGTTGACTTCTTGCGTCTCTTTCGAGCGTCAACAGGGACTAGATCAGTATGAGTGACCAGAAGATCGATGGTGGCAAGCGCACCTGGATCATCGCGTCGGGTTGTGCCGGCGCCGTCGGCGCGGGATTCGTCGCCGTTCCCTTCATCAGCAGTTTCGAACCGTCCGAGCGCGCTCGCGCCGCGGGTGCGGCCGTCGAAGTCGACATCGGCGGCATCAAGCCGGGAGAAAAGCTCACCGTCGAGTGGCGCGGCAAGCCGGTCTGGATCGTGCGCCGCACGCCCGAGCAACTGGCTGAGTTGCCCAAGGTCGACAAGGAGCTCGCCGACCCGGCCTCGAAGCGCACCAACTTCTCGTCGACGCCCGCCTTCGCGCGTAACGACTGGCGCTCGATAAAGCCCGAGTACCTCGTCGTCGTCGGCATCTGCTCGCACCTCGGATGCTCGCCAAGCGACAAGTTCGTTCCCGGCGCGCAGCCCTCGCTGCCCGACGACTGGGCGGGCGGCTTCCTCTGCCCCTGCCACGGCTCGACCTTCGACATGTCCGGCCGCGTCTACAAGGACAAGCCGGCGCCCGACAACCTCGAGGTGCCTCCGTATCAGTACCTTTCGGACAGCCGCCTCCTCATCGGCGAAGAGAAGCGGGCCTGATGGCCTGCCACCGGATCATCAGGAGCACGAGGAATGGCTGAATTTCATACTGCGCCGGCCGGCGCCGGGGTCGGGCAAAAGCTGCTGACCTGGGTCGACAACCGGTTTCCGCTGACCAAGCTCTACAACGAGCACATGGCGGAGTACTACGCGCCGAAGAACTTCAACTTCTGGTACGTCTTCGGCTCGCTCGCGCTGCTTGTGCTGGTGATGCAGATCCTCACCGGCATCTTCCTCACGATGCACTACAAGCCCGACGCCGCCAAGGCGTTCGAGTCGGTCGAGTACATCATGCGCGACGTGCCCTGGGGCTGGCTGGTGCGCTACATGC
>JBDTNU010000064.1:0-14050 GCA_039933535.1 Caldimonas sp.
TGAAGGCACGTGGCTACCGGCGCGACATCGTCGAGCGGATCCAGCGCGAGGTCGAAAAGGCCTTCGCCGCGAACAAGCTGAAGGCGCAGGTCTTCGGCCGCGAGAAGACGATCTATTCGATCTACGCCAAGATGCGCGAGAAGCATCTGACCTTTGCCCAGGTCAACGACATCTTCGGCTTCCGCATCGTCGTCGCCACGCTCTCCGAGTGCTACGTGGCGATGGGCGTGCTGCACCAGCTCTACAAGCCGGTGCCGGGCCGCTTCAAGGACTACATCGCGATCCCCAAGGGCAACGGCTACCAGTCGCTGCACACCACCCTGGTCAGCCCGCTCGGCACCGCAGTCGAGTTCCAGATCCGCACCGAGCCCATGCACGCGGTGGCCGAAAAAGGCATCGCCGCGCACTGGCTCTACAAGGAGCACGACGACGGCCCCGGCCTGGAAGCGCAGCGCCTGGGCGCGATGTGGCTGCAGTCGCTGCTCGACATCCAGGACGAGACGCGCGACGCCAACGAGTTTCTCGAGCACGTCAAGATCGATCTCTTCCCCGACGCGGTCTACGTGTTCACGCCCAAGTCCAAGATCCTCGCCTTGCCGCGCGGCGCGACACCGGTCGACTTTGCCTACGCGATCCACTCCGACGTCGGCGACCACTGCGTCGCGGCGTCGGTCAACGGCGAGCCGGTGCCCTTGCGCACCGAGTTGCGCAGCGGCGACGTGGTCGAGATCGTCAGCGCGCCGAACGCGCGGCCGAATCCGGCATGGCTGAACTTCGTCTCGACCGGCCGGGCCCGCTCGAAGATCAGGCACTACCTGAAGAACATGGAGCAGGAAGAGTCGCGCGATCTCGGCCGCAAGATGCTGGCTCAGGCGATGCGCTCGGAAGGACTCGCCCTCCCCGGCGACGATTCGCCTTCGGCCGGCGTCTGGCAGCAGCTGATCCGGTGGAGCGGCAACAAGACGCGCGAAGACCTCTTCACCGACATCGGCCTCGGCCGCAAGATCGCGACCATCGTCGCGACCCGCCTGGTTCGCCTGCTCGCCGAAGACGGCATCCGCCCCGATGCGCTGGCGCTCACCATGGGTCGATACGCCGTCGACGACTCGCAGCCGTCGCAAGGGCTGGTCCTGATCGACGGCAGCGAAGGCGCATCGGTCCTGCTCGCCACCTGCTGCCGGCCGATCCCCGGCGACGCGATCGTCGGCAACCTCGGGCGCGGCGAAGGCCTGACCGTGCACACGGTCGAATGCAGCGTCGGAAAGCGGCTGCTCGAGCGCGACAGCGAGCGCTGGATGGGCGTCGAATGGGCCGAGCAGCCGACCCGCTCGTTCGAGACGGCGGTGCTGCTGCTCGTCACCAACGGCAAGGGCGTGCTCGCGCAGGTCGCCTCCGCGGTGAGCCACGCCGAGGCCGACATCACGCACATCGAGATGGGCAACGAGCCCGCCGCTGAAACGGCGGAGCTCAAGCTGCTGCTGAGCGTCCGCGATCGGCTGCACCTGGCCGAGGTCATGCGCACGCTCAAGCGCTCGCCGGCAGTGCTGCGGGTCGCTCGGGTCAAACCCTGATCGCCTGATCGAATCAGCCCGCTGGCCGCCGTCTGGCATCCCTCTTGCGTTGCCTGGCACATGCGCGTCCTCGTCGTCTACGCCCACCCGGTCGAGACAAGCTACAACGCAGCGCTGCACCGCGAGGTGGTGGCGAGCCTGCGCCAGGCCGGACACGAGGTAGACGATTGCGATCTCTACGCCGAGGACTTCAACCCGGTCCTTTCGCGGGTCGAGCGGGTCGGCTATCACGACGTGCCATCCAACCAGGCGCCGGTGCAGGGCTATGTCGACCGCCTGCTGCGTGCAGAGGCGCTGGTGCTGTGCTTTCCGACCTGGTGTTTCGGCCTGCCGGCGATGCTGAAGGGCTGGTTCGACCGGGTCTTCGTTCCTGGCGTGGCCTTCGACCTCAGCGATCCGAAGAACGTCAGGCCAAGTCTTACGAACCTGAAGCGGATTGCCGCCGTGGTGACTTACGGCCGGCCGCGCTGGGTCGCCTGGTCGATGGGCGACCCGCCGCGCAAAATCGTCACGCGTTATCTGCGTCGACTGACCGGCGGCAAGGCGCGCATCGAGTACCACGCCTGCTATCACATGAACGTGGCGACGAGGCCGCGGCTCGATCGGTTCAGGCTGCACGTCGGCGCGGCGATGGCGCGGATGACCTGAGGGAGTGACATGGCCCAAGCGACAAGCAATCCTGGAATCGCCCAGCCGCTGGCGCGCTATTCCGCCTGGCGCCGCGCCGGCGACTTCGTGTTCCTGTCCGGCGTGATCGCGGTCGACCCGGCGGCATCGCGCATCGTGCGCGGCTATGCCGACATTCCCGACGACGCCGCCGATCTCATCGGACGCAGCGGCGAATTCTCGACCGACCTGCGCGAAGGCCCGATCCTGGCGCAAAGCTGGTACGTGCTCGACCGCATCCGCCAGACCGTCGAGGCGGCAGGCGGAAAAATGACCGACGTCTTCAAGCTGGTCCAGTACTTCCGCGACCTCGATCACTTTCCGCACTACAGCCGGGTCAGGAAACTCTTCTTCCCGGTCGGCGAGCCGCCGGCATCCACCGTCGTCGAGGTGAGCGCGATGCTGCCCAGCGACGAGATCCTCATCGAAGTCGAAGCGACCGCCTACCTGCCGCGCTGACCTCGACCACAACGACACGAGAGACTCGCCATGCTGCACGGCTACACCCCGCCCTCACGCTTCCTGCCCTACCTGAGCTGGACCGAGATCGCGGCCCTGCCCGACCGCGAGAACACGGTCATCGTGCTGCCCACCGGCGCGACAGAGCAGCACGGGCCGCATCTGCCCTGCCTGGTCGACACCGTGATCTCGTCTGGCGTCGTCGGGCATGCACTGGCGAAGCTTCCGGCCAACGTGCCCGCCTATGCGATGTCGCCCATCACCTACGGCAAGTCGGAAGAGCACCTGCACTTTCCGGGCACGATGACACTCTCGGGCGAGACGCTTCTGGCGACGATGAACGAGATCGGCGAATCGGTCTATCGCGCCGGCTTTCGCAAGCTCCTCATCGTCAACGGCCACGGCGGCCAGCCGCAGATCATGGAGATCTCGGCGCGCGAGATGCGCCTGCGCCATGGCGACTTCATCGTCGTGCCGAGCTTCACCTGGCGCGTGCCGAACGTCGCCGGCCGCTACCTCTCCGACAAGGAAAAGAAGCTCGCCATGCACGCCGGCCATGCCGAGACCGCGATCATGCTGGCGCTCGCGCCCGACACCGTGCACATGGAGCGCGCGGTGACCAACTACCCGCCGGAATTTCCGTCGAAGCTGCTGTCGGCCGACGGCCGCCCGGCGTGCGCCTGGACGGCGCGCGACTTCGGCCCCAGCGGCATCATCGGCGACCCCTTGCCGGCGACGCGCGAGCAGGGCCTCGAGATCCTGGAGTCGCTGGCGCTGGGCTGGGCGCAGGCGATCACCGAGCTGCATCAGCTGCGCTGGGTGGTTCGAGAAGAAGCGACCTGGGGCCGTGGTCAGCAGACCGGCCACATCCAGCACGACCTCGACGAATGAAGTCCACCCATCCCTGCCCATTCGAACACCTTCAAGGAACCTCCGCCATGAACACGAACTCGCCCCCTCTCCTGCGCAGCCGGATGTCGCGCGCGCTCGTCGCCAGCCTGCTCGCCGTCGGCGCGGTCGCCGCGTCGCGGCCTGCGCAGGCGGAAGAGAAATTCACCTACATGACGAACTGGTTCGCCGAGGCCGAACACGGCGGCTTCTACCAGGCCATCGCCACCGGCATCTACAAGAAGTACGGCCTCGACGTGACCGTCAAGATGGGCGGCCCGCAGGTCAACATCATCCAGCTGATGGCGGCCGGCCAGGCCGACTGCATCATGGGCTCGAGCGACCTGCAGATGATCCAGACACGCGAGACCGGCGTGCCGGTCGTCACCGTCGCCGCCTTCTTCCAGAAGGACCCGCAGGTGCTGATCGCGCACGAAGACGTCAAGGGCTTCGAGGACATGAAGACCAAGACGATCCTGATCGGCTCGTTGGCGCGCCTCGGCTACTGGCCGTGGCTGAAGGCCAAGTACGGCCTGACCGACGAGCAGACGCGCCCCTACACCTTCAATGTGCAGCCGTTCGTCGCCGACAAGAACATCGTGCAGCAGGGCTACGTCACGTCGGAGCCTTATGCGGTGCAGAAGGCAGGCGTGAAGGCGAACGCCTTCCTCTTTGGCGACTACGGCTTCCCGGCCTACGCGACGACGGTGAGCTGCATGGACAAGACGGTGAAGGACCGCAAGGCCGCCGTCGCCGCCTTCGTGAAGGGCACCGCCGAAGGCTGGAAGAGCTACCTCGCCGACCCGGCGCCGGGCAACGCCTTGATCAAGAAGGACAATCCAGCGATGACCGACGATCAGCTCGCCTACAGCGTCGCCAAGCTGAAGGAAACCGGCCTCGTCACTGGCGGCGACGCGATGAAGCTCGGCATCGGCATCATGACCGAGGCGCGACTGAAGGCGAGCTACGACTTCCTCGTCTCGGCCAAGCTGATCGACCCTTCGAAGGTCGAGCTGTCGAAGACGTATACGACCGAGTTCGTCAGGGACATCAAGGTCCTGCCGTGAATCTTGCGGAGCCGAAAGCGTCGCTGGTGGGAGCCGTCGACGGGGCGCCTGCGATCGAGGTGCTGTCGGCCGAGAAGACCTATCCCGACGGTACGCACGCGCTGCAGCCGGTCGACCTGCGCGTCGAGGAAGGCGAGTTCGTCACCCTGCTCGGCCCATCCGGCTGCGGCAAGAGCACGCTGCTGAAGATGGTCGCCGGCCTGCTGGCGCCGAGCGAAGGCAGGCTCCTGCTCTGGCGCCGACCGGTGCGCGAGCTCGAGGCGGTGGGCCGAAAGCTCGCCTTCGTGTTCCAGGCGCCGACGCTGATGCCCTGGGCGAGCGTCGCCGGCAACGTGCGCCTGCCGCTCGACCTGGCCGGCGTGCCGCGCGATGAGGCCGACGCGCGTGTCGCCGAAGCGCTCGCTCTGGTCGGCCTCGACAAGTTCGCGCGGGCCCTGCCGCGCACGCTCTCCGGCGGAATGCAGATGCGCGTCTCGATCGCGCGCGGCCTGGTCGTGTCGCCCGACCTGCTGTTGATGGACGAGCCCTTCGGCGCGCTCGACGAGATCACGCGGCACAAGCTCGACGGCGAGCTGCTCGACCTGTGGCGAGCCAAGCGCCTCACGGTCGTGTTCGTCACCCACTCCATCCACGAGGCCGTATTCCTCTCCAACCGCGTCGTCATGATGGCCGCGCGCCCGGGCCGCGTGGTCGAGGAAGTGCGCATCGACGAGCCCTATCCGCGTACACCGGACTTCCTCGTCTCGCCGCAGTTCAGCCGCTACGCCAGGCAGCTTCAGCAAAGCCTGCTGCGCGCGACCCACGGCGACTACGACGAGGTGGCGCGGGTGGAAAAGCGGGCATGAGTGCCGAGAGCGACCGGGCGTTTCGCCAGCGTGAGAACGTCAAGCGCATCGCATACCCGGCGGTCGTTGCGGCGGTGATCGTCACGGCATGGCAGGCGCTGGTGGTCGGCTTCGACCTGCCGCCCTACCTCGTCCCGTCTCCGCTGGCGATGATGAAGACGCTGTTCAGCGACTGGCTCTCGCTGGGCGCGGCGCTCGTCGTCACGCTCAAGATCACCTTGCTCGCGTTCGTGGTCGCCACGGTGGCCGGCGTGCTCATTTCCTTTCTGTTCGTGCAGAGCCGGTCGGTCGAGACGGCGCTCTTTCCGTACGCCGTATTGCTGCAGGTGACGCCGATCGTCGCGGTGGCGCCGCTCATCATCATCTGGATCAAGAACCCGACCGTGGCGATGACCGTGTGCGCGGCGCTGGTCGCTCTGTTTCCGGTGATCGCCAACACGACGCTGGGCCTGCGCAGCGTCGACCCCGACCTGCAGAGCTACTTCCGGCTCAATCACGCCACGCGCACCCAGACGCTGCTGCGACTGCGCATTCCCAGCGCGCTGCCCTACTTCTTCGGCGGCCTGCGCATCTCGAGCGGGCTGGCCCTGATCGGCGCGGTCGTCGCCGAGTTCGTGGCCGGCACGGGCGGTTCCGGCGCGGGCCTTGCGTACCAGATCATGCAATCGGGCTACCAGCTCAACATCCCGCGCATGTTCGCCGCATTGCTGCTCATCTCGCTCACCGGCGTCGCGCTGTTCGCCGCCATGGCATGGCTCTCCCGCGCCGCGCTCGGCTCGTGGCATTCCAGCGAGATCTCGCACGACTGACAACAAGGCGCCGAGGCCGCAACACGCCCGGACACGGAGACAACCGACGATGAACCTCGACCCCGCCGCGGCGACGCAACTGGCGCTGGAGCTCACCGACCTCGACTGGATCACCGATCCGCAGCGCGTGGCCCGCCTGTCGCAGGACTTCTCATGGTTCAGCCCCGTGCTCAAGCGCCAGCTCACCGACAAGCGCGCCGACATCGCGGTTCGGCCGCGCACCGAAGACGAGATCCGACGCGTCGTCGCGGCATGCGCCCGCGATTCGGTCCCGCTTACGCTGCGCGGCAGCGGCACGGGCAACTACGGCCAGTCGGTGCCGCTGCACGGCGGCGTCGTCCTCGACCTCAGCGGCTACAACGCATTCGGCTGGGTGCGCGAAGGCACGGGCCGGGCGCAGGCCGGCATCAGGCTGGCCGACTTCGACCGGCAGGCGCAATCGCACGGCTGGGAGCTGCGCTGGTTGCCGTCGACCTTTCGCAGCGCGACGCTGGGCGGCCTGTTCGGCGGCGGCTTCGGCGGTGCGGGCTCGATCACTTACGGTCCCGTGGCCGCACCGGGCAACGTGCTCGGCGTTCGCGTCATGACGGTCGAGCCCGAGCCCGAGGTGATCGAATTGCGCTCGCCCGACGCCATGCTGATGCACCACACCTACGGCACCAACGGCGTCGTCCTCGAGCTCGAGGTGGCGCTTGCCCCCACCGTGCCCTGGATCGAATGCATCGCGACGTTCCCGTCGTTCGATGCGGCGCTGGAGTTCTCGAGCGCGCTCACGACGTCGGCAGGCATCGTCAAGAAGGAGGTCTGCTTCTTCGGTGCGCCGATCCCCGACCTGATGGTCGGCCTGGCCGACTTTCTGCCCAGGGGATGCCATGCCGTCCTGCACGTCGTCGCTGCCTCGTCCGAGCCTGCCACGCTCGACCTGCTGCACACGTTCGGCGGCGCCATCAGCTATCGAAAGACCGCCGAAGAAGTGAAGAAGAGCAACCGCACGCTGCTCGAGCACACCTGGAACCACACGACGCTGATGGCGCTCAAGGTCGACAAGGGACTCACCTACATCCAGACCGCGTTCGAACCGGCTCGCCACGTCGAGCAGGCGAAAGCGCTCGAACGCGAGTTGGCCGGCGAGGTCCTGATGCACCTCGAGTTCCTGCGCAACCGCGACGGCGCGTTCACCTGCAGCGGCCTGCAGCTCGTTCGCTACACGAACGATCAGCGTCTCGACGAGATCATGCAGATCCATCGCGACCATGGCGTGCAGATCAACAACCCCCACGTCTACATCCTCGAAGACGGCGGCAAGCAGTCGCGACTCAACCCGGCAGTGATCGACATGAAGGCGCGCTTCGATCCGCAAGGGTTGCTCAATCCCGGCAAGATGCGCGGCTGGACCGCACGCGAAGCCAAGCCCGCGGCAGAGGCCGCCTAGAACCTAGCCCGCGTCGGGCTTCGGGTAGCTGACCTCGAGAACCTCGAGCGTTTGCGGGCCGCCGGGCGTGGCGAACTGCACCTCGTCGCCGACCCGCGCCTTGATCAGGGCACGCGCGATCGGCGAGACCCAGCTCACGTCGCCGCGCAGGTTATCCGCTTCGTCGACGCCGGTGATCGTCACCGTCTTTTCCTCGCCGCGCGCATTGGCGTAGGTGACGGTCGCGCCGAAGAAGATCTGGTCGTTGCCGTGGTGCAGCGCGGGGTCGGCGACTTCGGCGACGTCGAGACGCTTGGTCAGGAAACGGATGCGCCGATCGATCTCGCGCAGCCGCTTCTTGCCGTAGAGGTAGTCGCCGTTCTCGGAACGATCGCCGTTCTTCGCGGCCCACGAGACGATCTCGACGATCCTGGGCCGCTCCTCGTCGAGCAGCTGCATCAGCTCGCTGCGCAGCCGCCGGTAGCCTGCGGGCGTGAGGTAGTTCTTCGCGCCAGCCGGCAGGGCAGGCGCAACGACGTCGTCGTCACCCTCGCTCTCGTCGTCGTCTCTCTCCCGGGTGAAGGCCTTGTTCATCTAAAGGGGCGTGCGCGCAAATCGTGGCAGGGGCATGATGATCCCTCCACCGAGATCACCTCTTCGCAAAAGGACTTTATCCATGACCAACTCGAAAAACGTCGCCGTCCTCGTCGGCAGCCTGCGCAAGGGCTCGCTCAACCGCAAGATGGCGATGGCACTGCAGGCGATCGCGCCCGAAGGGCTGAAGCTCGAGATCGTCGAGATCGGCGGATTGGCGCACTTCAACCAGGACGACGAGGCCAGTCCGTCGCCCGCGACGACCGCCTTCAAGAAGAAGATCGCCGGTGTCGACGCGGTCCTGTTCGTGACCCCCGAATACAACCGCTCGGTGCCGGGCGTCCTGAAGAACGCGATCGACGTCGGGTCGCGTCCCTACGGACAGAGCGCATGGAACGCCAAGCCCGCGGCCGTGATCAGCCTGTCGCCGAGCGGGATCGGCGGATTCGGCGCGAACCACCACCTGCGTCAGTCGCTGGTCTTCCTCAACATGCCGACGCTGACCCAGCCCGAGGCCTACATCGGCGGCGCCGCAGATCTGTTCGACGATGCGGGCGGGTTGAAGAAACCGGAGACCCGGAAGTTCCTGGACCAGTTCCTGGCCGCCTTCGCGCAGTGGATCGAGAAGACAGGCGCGTCGAGCACCTGACTCCCGGTTTTTCGGCGACGAGCCGCCAGACGTCGGCCGCCCGGTAGAGCGCCCGCGGGCCGCACAATCGCGGCCCATGACCCGGATCGCGACGCGCCTGTTCGGACCGTGGGTTCGCACGATCAGCGCCGGCACGCTGCGCGCCGACATGGTGGCCGGAGTGCTCGGCGCCCTGCTCGTCCTGCCGCAGGGCTTCGCGTTCGCGACGCTGGCCGGCCTGCCGCCGGAGTACGGGCTGGCCACGGCGATCGTTCCATGCGCCGTGGCGGCCCTGTTCGGCTCGAGCTGGCACGTCGTCTCGGGGCCGACCAACGCGAACTCGCTCGCCCTGTTCGCCACGCTGGCGCCGTTGGCAGTCGTCGGCTCGCCGGCCTACATCCAGCTCGCGCTCGCGGTCACCCTGATCGTCGGCATCATGCAATGGCTGATCGGCGCGCTGCGGCTCGGCGGTCTCGCCAACTTCATCTCGCCTTCCGCCTTGCGCGGCTTCACGAGCGGGGCCGCGGCGCTGATCGTCCTGCATTCGCTGTCCGACATGCTCGGCCTCGCGGCCCCAGCCGATCACCACACTTCGTCGCTGCTCTCCTACCTGGCTACGCACGTCGGCGACACGTCGATGCCGACGCTCGGTGTCGCCTTGTTCACCATCGCCACGACGCTCCTGCTGCGCCGGCTCGTGCCGCGGGCCCCACACATGCTGGTGGGCCTGGTCGCCGCGACCGCGCTGGCCGCGGCCATCGACCGCTGGTGGCTGGCCGGCGCGGGCGACGGCGCGAAGGCGGCCGTCGCCGTCATCGGCGGCGTGCCGTCGGCCTGGCCGCGCTTCCAGTGGCCGGCGATCGACCTGGCGAAGTTGCCCGATCTCGTCGGCATCGCCTTCGCGCTCACCATCGTCGCGCTCGGCCAGTCGATCTCGATCGCCAAGGCGGTTGCCGAGCGCTCCGGACAGCACATCGACGCCAATCGCGAATTCCGTGGCCAGGGGCTGTCGAACGTCGTCGGCGCCTTTCTGTCTTCTTACGTTTCCTGCGGTTCGCTCAATCGCTCGATACCCAACCTCGAGGCAGGCGCGCGCACGCCGCTCGCGGCGGTGTTCGCGTCGGTCTGGCTGCTGCTCCTGGTCGCGTCGACCGCGCCGCTGCTCGGCCTGATCCCGCTCGCGGGGATCGCCGGCCTGCTGCTGCTCATCTCCTGGTCGCTGTTCGACTGGCGCAGCTGGCAGCGCCTGTGGCGCTTAAGCCCGCAGGACTTCACGATTGCCGCGGCGACGTTCGTGGCGACGGTGACGATCCGTCTCGAGATCGCGATCCTGCTCGGCACGATCCTGTCGCTCTTCACCTATCTGCAGCGCACGTCGCGGCCGCACATGCGCGTCATGGGCTTCGACAGCGAAGCGCCGGACCGGCCCTTCGTGGTTCGTGCCGACGTGGCCGCGCCGCTGGGCGAATGCCCGCAGCTGAAGATGATCCGGATGGAAGGCGAGGTCTACTTCGGCGCCGTGGCCCACGTCGACGATCAGCTGCACGACCTGCGCAATCCGCTCGGCTCGGCCAAGCATCTGCTCGTGATGAGCAAGAGCATGAACTTCATCGACCTGGCGGCCGCCGAAATGTGGAAGAAGGAGATGCTTGCGCGCCGGGCCGCAGGCGGCGACCTCTACTTCCACCGGCCGCGCGGGCCGGTGCTCGAGCTGTGGCAGAAGGTCGGCTTCCTGGCCGAGCTCGGCACCGGCCACATCTTCCCGGCCAAGCGAACCGCGATCGCGACGATCTTCCGGCGGCTCGACCGCAACATCTGCGCGCACTGCACTGTCCGCGTCTTCGAGGAGTGCAAGACGCTGCCGGAGCCGGTGCCGCCGTTCGTGACGGCGGCGCCGCCAGTCGCTGCGCGCGGCTGACGACTCAGGCGAGCGCGGCCGCCACCTTCTTGCCGGCGGCACGAGGCACGGGCGACGCCTGCGTCTCGCAGCCCGCCGCGATCAGCCAGGGATCGCGATCCTCGCCGCCGAATGTCTCGACCAGGAAATCGACGAAGGCTCGCGTGCGCGCGGGCACGTGCTTGCGCGTCGGCATGCCGGCGTACAGCGTCGTGCTCAGCAGGTGCCAGCAGGGAAGGACGCGCTCGAGCGCATTCTCGAGCAAGGCTTCTTCGGCCACGAACGACGGCAGGCCGGTGATGCCCATGCCGGCCAGCGCCGCGGCGTAGAGCGTGTCGGTGTGGATCGTGCTCAGCCCGGCGCGCGGCCGGTCGAGCGTGAACGATTCGCTCGGGCCGTCGGCGTTGTCGCTGCGGGTATGGAAGGTCAGCTCGCGCATGAAGCTCGGCACCATCGCTTCGTGATCGACGAGATCGCGCGGGTGCTGCGGCCGGCCGCGCTGGTCGAGGTAGTCGGGTGAGGCGCAGGTGATCACTTCCGAACGCGCCAGTCGCCGCGCGACGAAGCCGCCTTCGAGCGGGCGCCGGCCTTCGGTGAGGATGGTGACGTCGAAGTTCTCGTCGACGGTCTCGACCGGGCCCGGCACCGAGAGCTCGATCGAGACACGCGGGTAGCGTGACCGGAACACCTTGAGGTGCCTGGCCAGCTGATGCACGGCAAAGGCCGGCGAGCACAGCACGCGCAATTGCCCGCGCGGCTCGGCGCTCGATGCGGTGGCGAACGCTTCGGCCTCGTCGATCTCGGTCAGCACGTGGTGAACGCGCTCGAGATAGGCCTCGCCCGTGTCGGTGAGCGAGAGGCGACGCGTCGTCCGGTTGATGAGGCGCGCACCGAGGTGCTCCTCGAGGTCGGCAACCAGCCGCGTCACGACGGCCGGAGAGAGGTTCAGCTCGCGCGCGGCGGCGGCAAAGCTGCCTTCTTCGATGACCCGGGAAAAGGCACGCATCGAGCTCAGGCGGTCCATTGCAAGTCCTCCACTGTTTCGATTTCAGCAATTCGCAATTGAACCACGCCCGGTTTATTGACGTTCGAGCAATGTCTAAAGTCCATCCATCGACACTTTTCCCCGATCCAAGGAACTCATCATGAACTCCAAGCTTCTCTACGCCGCCACTGTCGCACTCGCCCTGGCCAGCGGCCTGGCGATGGCCGACGAAGGCCAGCCTGTGACCCACGACCAGGTCGCCAACGACTGGAATCAGGCCGTCGCCGCCGGCACCGTTCGCAAGAACGACTACGACTACGACAAGTACGACGCCCGGGCGCTGTCGACACGCACCCGCGACGAAGTGCTTGCCGACATGAAGGCATCGCGTCCGCCCAAGGAGCTGCTCGGTCCGCTGCGCAACCGCACCTTCAACCCGGCCGGGATGGAGACGCTGCGCGTCTCGAGCCTGCCGCGGGCCGACGTCAAGGCGCAGGTCGTCGCGGCGGTGCATGAAGGCACGCTGCGCCACAGCGACTACGACGACATGCCGGTTCGTGCACGCCGGGTGACCGAACGCGTTTCCGCGCCGGTCCTGGCCAAAACGGGCCCGAGCCTTTCGTCGGGCAGCTGAAGCCGCAGCTTCACTCGCCACCCCGGCCCCGGCGCCCTCCGGCCGGGGCCTTTTCACGTCTGCACGACGGTGCCAGAACAAAACGATCGCCCGACCCTAACCTGCCGCGAAAATACTCAGGAACAAGATCCTGGAGACTTCATGCGCGTCGACTCCTGCTCGCGGGCGGGCAGTGCCCTGAAATGACGACCGAGCCGCAGCCCGGCCCGCTCACCGGCATCAAGGTGCTCGAGCTGGGCCAGCTCATCGCAGGGCCGTTCGCGGCGCGCATGCTGGGCGAGTTCGGCGCCGAGGTGATCAAGATCGAGCCGCCTGGCAGCGGCGATCCCTTGCGCGGCTGGCGCAAGGTTCACGAGGGCACGTCCTTGTGGTGGTACGTGCAGTCGCGCAACAAGCAGTCCGTGGCGATCGACCTGCGCAAGCCCGAGGGCCAGGCCATCGTGCGCCGACTCGCACGGGAGGCCGACATCCTGATCGAGAACTTTCGGCCCGGCACGATGGAACGTTGGGGCCTGGGCTACGAAGCGCTCGCCGCCGCCAATCCGGGCCTGATCATGATGCGGCTCTCGGGCTTCGGCCAGACCGGGCCGATGCGCGAGATGGCCGGGTTCGGCGCGGTCGGCGAAGCAATGGGCGGCCTGCGCTTCATCAATGGCTTCATCGACCAGCCGCCGGCGCGCCTCAACCTTTCGATCGGCGATTCGCTGACAGCGCTGCACGGCGTGATCGGCGCACTGATGGCGCTGCACGAGCGCAAGACCAGCGGCCGCGGCCAGGTGATCGACGTGGCGCTCTACGAGTCGGTCTTCAACATGATGGAAAGCCTGATTCCCGAGTACAGCTTCGACGGCACGGTGCGCCAGCGCATGGGCACGCAGCTCGCCGGCATCGTCCCTTCCAGCACGTATCGGAGCCGCGACGGCGTGCACATCGTGATCGCCGCGAACGGCGACTCGATCTTCAAGCGCCTGATGCGCGTGATGGCGCGCGACGACCTGGCCGACGACCCGCAACTCGCCGACAACGGCGGCCGCGTGAAGCGCCAGCAGGAGCTCGACGACACCATCGGCGCGTGGTGCGCCAGCCATGACTCGGCCACCGTGATCGCGATGCTGCAGTCGGCCGAAGTGCCGCACGGCAAGATCTTCAGCGCGGCCGACATCCACGACGACCCCCAGTACCGGGCGCGCGGCATGATCCTCGACGGCGTGCTGCCCGACGGACGAACGCTCGCCATGCCCGGCATCGTGCCAAAGCTGTCGCGCACGCCCGGCGAGATGAAGTCGCTCGGTCCCAAGCTCGGTGCGCACAGCATCGAGGTGCTGCGACGGCACGGCTACAGTGAAGAAGAGATTGCCGCGTTGCTCGCCAGCGGTGTGGTTGAGGGAGAGATGCCATCGTGAGACTGCCGACCTACTTCATCTCGCACGGAGGCGGCCCCTGGCCGTTCATGAGCGGGCCCTCACGCCAGAACCACGCGGTACTGGAGGCGGCGCTGCGCGACATGCCGCGGCAACTGGACAGCGTACCGAAAGCGGTGCTGATGATCTCGGCGCACTGGGAAGAACCCGAGTTCACGGTCATGGGCAACGCCCG
>JBDTNU010000065.1:0-14019 GCA_039933535.1 Caldimonas sp.
GCCGACGCCGAGCGCGATCACCGGCAGCGTCGCGACCTTGACGCCGAGGCCGAGCACGACCATCAGGGCTTCCGCGAGCACTGACGTCAAGACCAGGGGGAGCATCGCCACCAGCACGGCGCGCCACGAGCGAAAGGTGATGAAGCAGAGCAGCACGACGGCGCCGTAGACGAGGAACAGCATGCGCGACCAGGCCTGCTTGACTACGATGTTCGTGGCGGCTTCGATGCCGGCATTGCCGGCTGCGAGCAGGAACTCCGCGTCGCGAGAATCGTTGCGCGCTGCGAAGGCCTCGACGTGGCTGACGAGACCGGCCAACGTGCCGGCCTTGTGATCGTCGAGGTAGACGTAGATCGTCAACAGGCCGCAGGCGTCGTTGTAGAGGCCGCGCGGCGCGCCGGCCGTCACCGTGTTGATCATGTCCTGGTTGCGCACCAGCTCGTACCACTTCGGGTTGCCTTCGTTGAGGCCCGTCAGCACGCGACGATTCAGCAAGGCCAGCGTGTTGGTGGAAGCCACGCCGGGCAACTGGCGCAGCTCCCACTCCAGCGCGTCGACGCGCGTCAAGGTCTGGTACGAGGCGCAGCCGCCATCGGGGGCCTTCACCAGTACGGCGAAGACGTCGCTGCCTGCGCCGTACGCGGCGTTGATGAAGGCGACATCGCGGTTGTAGCGCGAGTCGGCCCGAAGCTCGGGCGCACCCGGGTCGAGATCGCCGATCGCGAGGCGCTCGCTCACCACCAGGCCACCGACGAAGAGCAGCGCCGCGAGCGCGAGGGTCGGCGTCGCCCACCTCCGGCGGGTGAACCGCGCGAGCAGGTTCCAGATCCCCGCGTTGCCGCCTTCCATCGCCGCCCGTTCCGCGCGGGCGCTGCGCGCCGCCGCCTCGGCACTGACGCCGGTGTAGCTGAGCAGGACTGGCAGCAGGATCAGGTTCGTGAAGATCAGCACCGCGACGCCCAGGCTCGCCGCCACCGCCAGCTCGCGGATCGCCTCGATGCCGATCACCCACAGCACGCCGAAGCCGATCGCATCGGCCAGCAAGGCGGTCAGGCCGGCGAGAAAGAGACGACGAAAGGTGTGTCTGGCGGCGACCCAGGTGTCCACGCCGCGACCTACGTCCTGCATGATCCCGTTCATCTTCTGCGCGCCGTGGCTCATGCCGATGGCGAAGACCAGGAAGGGCACCAGCACCGAATAGGGATCGAGCGTGTAGCCGAGGGTCGGCAGGAGACCCAGTTGCCACACGACCGCGACCAGCGAGCACAGCACGACCAGCAGCGTGCTGCGTGCGCAACGGGTGTAGAAGAAGACCATCGCTGCGGCGATGGCGATGGCGATGGCGAAGAAAAGCAGCACCGTCTTCAGGCCTTCGATCAGGTCACCGACCAGCTTGGCGAAGCCGGTGACGTGGATGGCGATGTGCTCGCTCCGATGCCGCTCGCGAATTGCCTCGATCGCGGCGGCGAAGCGGCCGTAGTCGAGCGGCGTGCCGTCGGGCGTGCGGGCGAGGAGCGGGACGTAGATGACGCTCGACCGGGCGTCGAGCGCGACGAGCTGGCCGATCTCGCCGGAGCGCGCGATGTTGTCGCGCAGCCTGCCCAGGCTCTGTGCCGAGCCGTCGTAGGCGTCGGGAATCACCGGACCGCCCTCGAGGCCCTCCTCGGTCACGCCGATCCAGCGCGTAGAGGCCGTCCAGAGCGACTTCATCTGCGCCCGGTTCACGCCCGGCAAGAGAAAGACTTCGTCGCTGATGCGGCGCAGTTCTTCGAGATAGTCCTTGTCGTAGATCGTGCCGGCGCGGTTCTCGACGACGACCCGAAGCGCATTGCCGAGTCCGGTCAGCTCGCCCTGGTAGCGCAGTGCGGTCGCGACGTAAGGGTGCCCGGTCGGTATGGTCTTTTCGAAGCTCGCGTTCAAGGCGAGCCGGCTCGCCTGCCAGCCCAGGACCAGCGTGACGACGGTGCACAGAGCCAGAACAAAGGCACGGTGGTTGAACAGGGCGCGCTCGACGAGCGAGCCGGAGTTCGGATCGAAATCCTCATCGTCGACCCTGCGCGACGCGGTCGTCGGCTCGATCACTTCGGCGCCTCGGCGATCGTCGTTGGGATCGCTGCGGGGGCGATGTCGACCGGCATCGCCCCACGCAGACCGAAGCTCAGCACACGTCCGTCGCCCAGCGGCAGAAGCGCGGAAGGCGACGGCAAAGCAGAAGCCGTCTGCGACGCGAAGGTTTGCCCGCCGTCGGCGCTCGCAAACAGTACACCCGCCTGATTGACGAGGAGCACGCGGTTTCCTTGCAAGGCAGAAGCGACAAAGGAGACCGGCGCCGCAGCGGCGGTGCGGCTCCAGCGGACCCCGCGATCGACGGAACGAAAGGCGTTGCCGCGCAGCCCCGCGACAAGGAACTCGCCGCCGGGCAGGATCTCCGCCGTGAACCAGCTCCCCGCATACGGCGACACGAGGCTTATGAAACTTTCGCCACCGTCGTCGGAGCGCAGCAGCAGGCCTTGCTCGCCGGCGACGAGGACGGTCGCGCCTTGCGCGCGAACGGCGTAGAGATGCAGCGCTTTCGGATTGTCGAGGGTGAGCGGGCGCCAGGTCTGCCCGCCGTCTTGCGTGCGGAACGCCATGCCATAGGCGCCGACGATGAAGCCATGGTTGCGGTCGACGAAGGCGACGTCGAGGAAAGGCTTGTCGGCGCCTTCCTGAACGAAGCGCGCGGCTTCGCGCAAGGCACGCTCGTTCGCCGCTCGCGACGCCGAGCCCTCGGACGCCTGTTCGGCGCTCCGGGTCGCCGCGGCGAGCAGAAGACCGGCGGCGGTCCTGCCGTCCAATTGCCGCTCCCAAGTCGCACCCGCATCGCGCGTGCGCAGGACGACACCTGAGTGGCCGACCGCCCAGCCGCCATTCGCATCGACGAAGCGAACCGACGTGAGCGTGCTGCTGACGGGCGCACGCGCCTGCTTCCAGCTTCGCCCGCCGTCGTCGGACAAGGCCACGCAGCCCCGTTCGCCGACCGCGACGATTCGGGCGCCCGCGCGCGCGGCGCCGAGGAGCACGACGTTCTCGACATGGCGGATCGCAAGCGCCGGCCGGTCCAGCGCATCGGCAACCGGCTCGGCCTGTGCCGCAGCGAAAGCCAGAGCGGCGATCACCGTCGTCACGAGACGGCGGGCCCGGATCGGACGCACGTCGTTGCCCGCCGGCTGGTTCAGCGGATGCCCTCGCCGGCCATCGCGTCCGGCGTGAAGGCGCTCGCCGGATAGCGCGGCATGATCCTGTAGTGCTCCGACTTCTCGTTGACGATCTGGCTCGCGTACCAGGCGCCCGAGAGCAGGTCGTAGAAGCCGAAGGTGACGCCGATCACCGCTGGCACGTCGGGCATGCTGACCGGCAGCGACCACAGCGTCTTCCACAGCTGCCCCTTGGCGTCCCAGCGATCGGCGAGCAGGCCGCTCCAACTGTCCTCGTCGATGTAGTAGCGGCTCTTCGGCGAGGTGTGGCGCTTGCCGGCGGCGAGCGTCGCGTCGACGACCCAGACCCGGTGCAGTTCCCAGCGCACGTGATCGGGATTCAGGTGGTTGGGCATCAGCACGTCGCTGTCCCTGGTCGGCTGCAGGAACTTGTTGTCGTTGTATGGGACGATCATTTCCTTCTTGCCGGCGAGCTTCCAGTCGAACAGGTCGAGCTTGCCGCCGGTCCAGACCTCGATGTCGTCGAAGTTCATGACGCCGGCGCTTGCGGGAGTCGGCGTATCGCAGCACGAGTTCGGCAGCTTCCTCACGCGGCGCTGTCCCGGCAGGTAGACCCAGGCCGCCTTCTTCTCCGGGTCCATCGTCTCGAAGCCGGTGATGCCTTCGCCGGCACGGATCGGCGGGCCGGTGTTGACGAGGCGGATGAACCAGTAGTTGGCGTCGAACTTCTCGGGCGTGGCCTCCTTGAAGAAGTACGGCATCTGCTGATCGCCGACGCCCTCGACTGTCGTTACGTGCTTGCCGTCGGACGTCGTCAGGATGCCCTTCTCGATGAACTGCCAGGCCTCCGGGCGCACGCGCAGGTTGTGGTTCCAGATCACCTCGGCGCCCGACTTCGGGATCGGAAACGGAATGCCGCCGATCACGTTCTCGGGCAGCGGGTTGCCCGTCGCATTGGCGCCGAGCTTGCCGCGCGTCGCGTTCTTGAAGGTCTCGTCGTAGACGTGCTGCGGCGCCGCGGCGGTGCGTCGGGTCGGATAGACGTCGATGCGGTAGGTGTCCGGGAACTTCCTGAACATCGCCTTGGTGCCGTCGCTCAGCTTGTCGGCGTATTGGTCGACGTTCTTCGCGGTGATGGAATAGAGCGGCTTGTCCGCGGCGAAGGGATCGGGGCGCCGTCCCCCGTTGACGAAGCCCGGCGTCGGCGTAGTGTTTCCTCCCGTCCAGGCGGGGATCGTGCCCTCCTTGTTGCCGGCGCGCTCGCCGCCCAAGGGCGTGAGCGTCGTCTTCAGGGTCGCCGCTTCTTCGGCGCTGACGCCGGCGTGAGCGCGAGGCGCAAGACCGGCAAGCAGAAGTGCCGCTGCCAGCGCAAGGGTGTGTGAAGCTCTCATGGTCAGCTCTCCTGGCTCAGAAGGTGGTGCTCGCGGTCAGCGAGACGAAGTCGCGGTCCTTCAGCGGCTGGCCGAAGTTGTAGGCCGAGCCGGTACCGTTGACGTTCGGCGCCTCGCGCCCGATGTAGTGCGTGTAGTTGGCGGCGAGGCGCCACTGCGCGAGGTAGGTGCCCTTCAGCCCGAGCGAGAGGTCGCCCGCGTGCTCGCCGGCGATGCCGTTGAAGCTGGTCACGACCGACGAGCGCCCGTGCAGGTTGTAGCCCAGCCCGACCGGCACCTCGAGATCCCAGCCGGGCAGCGCTTGCGCGAACTTCGGCGCGAACACGGTGCGCAGGGCGAACGCCTGGCGAGTCGTGTTCGGGTCCAGGTTCTTGGCGTTGCGCGTGATGCCGGTGAGGCGGTTCCAGGCGATCTCGCCGAGCCAGAGCGAGTCCTTGAACAGGAAGTTAGGCGTCAACGAATACAGCCATGACACCTGGGCGTGCGCCGAGTTGCCCACTGCGTAGTCGCCCGGCTGATCAGCCGGCGTCACCTTGGTCACGAGATCGAGGTTGCGCCGCACCGAGGCCTCGCCGGCCAGGTTGAGGTCGCCGAAGGTGGTGCTGAAGCTGGCGCCGAACGCGCGCACGCCCTCGTGGAAAACGCTGTTGAAGCTGCCCGGGCCGCCCGTCATCGAATTGTCGGAGGCAGGGTTGCCGTAGGTCAGCAGGATCGGTCCCTTCGAGTGGTAGCGCACCGCGTAGAGGCCGTAGTCGGTCTGCCCGCCCGGCAGGCGAAATCGGAGCTGCATGCCGCCCTGGCCCGAGTTCTTGGCCTCGCGGTCGGGAATCTTGTTGAAGCCCGGAAAGAACGGCACCGAGGTGCTGAACGGCGGGTTCGGCGCGAACACCGGCGCCCCGGTGTTGATCCGCTCGGCGCCGTTGCCGATGTAGTCGTCGGTCGAGAAGAAGCTGCCCACCGCGGGCAGCCGGTTCCTCGCCCACTGCAACTGGTAGAACGCGGCTAGCGACACGGCCTCGCTCAGCTGAATCTGGCCCGAGAGCTGGTTGACCGGGCGGATGATTTCCTTGAACTGACTGCCCGGCGCCGACAGCAGCTTGACCACGTCGACTGGTTGCATCGTGCCGGCGATCGCGTTGCCTCCGATAAACAGACTCTCGCCCCATTGCAGGCTGTGCCGGCCCGCGCGGAACGTGGTCGGCAGGCCGCCGAGCTGCAGCTTGCCGAAGACAAAGGCATCGAGCACTTCGCCGCGATGACCGTGGATGTCCTGAGTCGCGGCGGTGAACCGGTTCGCCGGCACCGAGACCGAGTTGACGGTGCGAAAGGCGTTGTCGTTGTCGTTGCCGCGCTGATAGACCGCGTCGTACCAGGCCGCCGCGCTTGCCCTGAAGCCGAACTGGCGGTAACTGATGTCGAGCTCGCTGAACAGGTCCAGGCGATTGGAGATCAGGCCGCGCCTGAAGTTGTTGTCGCCGTCGTCGCCGTTCGCGTTGTTCGGCGCAAAGACGCCGGGTGCGACAGCGGTAGCGCCGGCCAACCCGTCCGAGGGATTCTTCAGTCGCTCGGCGGCGCTGTAGCTGACGGTGTTGTCGAAGCGCAGCTTGACGTCGGGATTGCCGACATCGATCTCCATCGCCGCGACGTTGGCCGCGAGCCCCGCGCACATCGCGGCCACTGCCGCAGCGCTGGCGGTCTTTTGCGTCCCTGCCGGACGCCTGCAGCGGTCTCTTTGGCTTTTCATCAGGTCTCCTCCTGTACAAATCCCGGACACAGGTTCGCGCGCATCGCCGGCACGTCGTCGTGCGCGATGGAAGCGAGCGAAGGGGTTGATGGGGCGGCCGCTACCCGCTGAGCTCGGCCTGCGGCACCCAGGTGCCGTGGAAGCCTTCGTGGATGCGGCAGGGCATGCGCACCGTCGCCACCGGCCCGGCGACGATGTCGCAGGCGTCGAGGATCACGAGGTCGGTGCGGTTCTCGCGGCGCCTGCCGACGATGCTGAGCAGCCAGCCATCGCCTTCGGGAGCTTCGGCACTGCGCGGCACGAAGAGCGGCTCCTCGGGCGCTGAATCCGGCCCGGCGTACCAGAAGGCAAGACGGTCGGCGACCTCGTCGTAGTGGCCGATGCAGGTGAAGGGCGGCCCTTTCGGCCCCCATTCGAGCATCGGCCCGAGCGAGGGATTGTTGGTGCCGAACCAGAAGTGGCGGGTGCGCCGCATCAGAAAGCGCGCGTCGACCGCCGGCATCTCGCCGATGTGGTCGAAGAGTTTGCGAATGGCGAAGCTGTCGTCGGCCCGGCCGAGGTCGAACGACCAGCGTTGCGCAAACGGCGGCTTTTCCCGGGCCTCGGGGTCGTGCAGGTCAGGGAACTGGCTGAGCCAGCCCGAGCCGGTGACGAAGTGATCGAGGTGCAGCACGCTGCCCTCTTCCCAGGCGTTGAAGGTGTGCGTCTGCATCGCCACCACCCGGCAGGTGTACCAGCGGATCGCCTTCACGCCGGCGTCGCGCGGGATGATCGCGACGTGGGTCTGCAGGCTCGAGTCCCAGTGGAAGAAGGGCTCGCCGCGCTGCACGCGCTCCCAGTCGTTGACCATCGGGCAGATGGTGAAGGCGATGTAGTTTCGCGAGACGTGGAAATCATGCACCATCGAGCAGTACGGTGCCTGGAAGATCTCGCTGCGCACGATCCTGCCCTGCGGCGAGATTGTGTAGATCTCGATCTCGCGGCTGCTGTGGCCGGGCGTGTTGTAGGCGAAGGCGATCGCCTCGCCGGTCTCCGGATCGATCTTCGGGTGCGCGGTGAAGGTCTTGCTCTTCAACTCGCCGTCGAAGTCGTGCGAGCCGAGCGTCTGCAGCGTGTGCGGATCGATCTCGACCGGCCGCGCCGCCTCCTTCAGCGCGAACAGCCTGCCGTGATGCCACAGCACCGACGTGTTGGCCGTGCCGGCGTCCTTGCCGGCCACCTCGGGCGAGTCGGTGAAGGGATTGCGGTAGGCGCCGAAGAGCGCGCGGCGCGCCTTGCGTTCGAGCTCGAACTTCTCGGTGCGCACGTAGCGCGTCTTCAGGTCGACGTGGCCGTCATCGATGCGCAGCATGTGCAGCATGCCGTCGCCGTTGAGGAAGATGTCGGTCCCGAGCAGCGGCGGATACTGCGGATCGGCGCTGTTGCGGTAGTAGGCGCCGTGCAGCTCGAACGGGATGCGGCCGACGACCTCCAGGTCATGCACATCGGCCTCGATCCGTACCGGCGCCGAGTAGCCCCTGTAGATCAGGAGATCGGGAAAGCGCAGGCTGGAATCTCTTGTCGCGGTGTCCATGGGATTCGTTCAGAAGGGGTAGTGGCGGGCGCTCGTCTGCAGGGTGATCCAGCGCAGCTCGGTGAAGGCCTGCACGCCCGCTTGGCCGCCGAAGCGGCCGTAGCCCGAGTCCTTGACGCCGCCGAAAGGCATCTGGGCTTCGTCGTGCACGGTCGGCCCGTTGATGTGGCAGATGCCGGACTCGATGCGTTGGGCGACGCTCCAGGCGCGTGCGATGTCGCGGCCGAACACGGCGGCCGAGAGGCCGTAGGCGTTGTCGTTGGCGCAGGCGATCGCCGCCTCGACACTGTCGACGCGGATGACGGGCTTGACCGGGCCGAAGCTTTCCTCGCCGTAGATCCGCATGTCGCGCGTGACGTGGTCGAGGATGGTTGCGGGCATCAGCGTCGACTTCGCCTTGCCGCCGCACACGAGCCGGGCGCCATGTGCGAGGGCGTCGTCGATCAGGGCGTTGCAGCGATCGACCGTGGCCTGGCCGATCACCGAGCCGAGGACCACCGGACCTTCCCGCGGATCGCCGACCGGCAGGCCGCGCGCCTTGGTGGCGAGTCGCTCGACGAACGTGTCGGCAACGCTCGCATCGACGACGATGCGTTCGGTCGACATGCAGATCTGGCCCGAATTCGCGAACGCGCCGAAGGCCGCGGCGGCGACCGCGGCATCGAGGTCGGCATCGTCGAGCACGAGCAGCGGTGCCTTGCCGCCGAGCTCTAGCACGGCCGGCTTGAGGTGCCTGGCGCAAGTCTGGGCGATGAGACGACCTACTTGGGTCGAGCCGGTGAAGTTCACGCGCCGCACCGCCGGGTGGGCAACCATCGCCTCGACGACAGCAGCGGCAGCGGCAGGCGCGTTTGTCACGAAGTTCACGACCCCTGGCGGCAGGCCGGCCTCGTGCAGGGCCAGGGCGATCAGCGAGTGCGTGGCCGGGCAACACTCCGAGCCTTTCAGCACGACGGTGTTGCCGCAGGCGAGCGGCGTCGCGATCGCGCGCACGCCCAGGATCACCGGTGCGTTCCACGGCGCGATGCCCAGCACCACGCCGGCCGGAACGCGCAAGGCCATCGCGAGGCTGCCGGACACGTCGGAAGGAATGACCTCGCCGTTGATCTGCGTCGTCAGGCACGCGGCCTCGACCAGCATGCCGGCGGCCAGGTGCACGTTGAAGCCGGCCCATTGCGCCGACGCGCCGGTCTCTTCGGCCATCGCGCGCGCGATCGCGTCGGCTCTGGCCTCGAGCGCACGGGACGCGGCTAGCAGCAGGGCACGCCGTGCACCCGGTCCGGTCGCTGCCCAGCCGGGGAAGGCACGCTGTGCGGCTTCGACCGCTGCCACTGCGTCTTCGATGCTCGCCGCCGGCGCGCGGCTGGCGACGGCGCCGCCAAGCGGCCCGGGGCGCTCGAAGCTGGCGCCATCGCGGGCGAGGACACGCTCGCCGTCGATGAGCATGCGGACCTCGATCACAGGAACATCCTCAACACGCCGAGCGGTGTCGGCGGGCGCGGGATCGCGAACGCCACGTCCCGCCAGTCCGCCGCGGCCGGCCGCTCCAGGCAGCGCCAGAGCCAGGCGTTCAGGCGCGGATACGCGTCCAGGGCGATGCCGGCCTGCGGTGCCAGGTCCATCACCGTGGCGACATTCAGGTCGGCAACGGTGAAGCGGTCGCCGAGCAGGAAGGGCTTGGCCTCGAGATGCACATCGAGCACCTTGAAGGGTCGCGCGAGCTTGTCGAGCGCCATCTGCGCTTCTTCGCTGCTTCGCATGGCCTCGGCGAACATCAGCCGGTTGGCGGCGGCGAAGAGCAGCGGCTTTTCCACTTCGGTGACGACCCAGAAGCTCCACTGCGTGGCGAGCGCGTCTTCGCGCAGCCCGGCGGGCGCCAGCAGGCCGCCGTGTTTCTTGGCGAGGTAGAGGTTGATGGCGAGGGACTCGTGGATGCGAAACCCGTCATCGTCGAGCACTGGAACTCGGCCGTTCGGATTGAGGGCGAGGAATTCCGGCGTGCGCGTGCTGCCGTCCTGAAAACGGGTGGGCACATGCTCGAACGCGAGTCCCAGCTCCTTGAGCATCCAGACGACGCGATGCGCGCGGGACGCCATCGATCCGTACAGCGTCGGCATGGCTCAGCCCCGTGCCGCGATGGCCGCGACCGGCATCGCCGCCGTGCCCGGCAGCAGGCGACGCACCTGCGTCATGGCAATGACGGCGATCAGGGCGACGCCCGTCGCGGCCCAGCCGACCGCGTGATAGCCAACGCCATACACCAGTGCGCCGGCCAGACCCGGGCCGATCGCCGAGCCGATCATCATCATCGCCGGTGTGGCCGCGACGGCGCGGCCGCTCGGGTCGAGCCGGGCGAGCAGGCCGAACAGGAAGGCGTGCGTGAAGATCACCATGAAGGTGTAGAGGCAGGTGGCGACGGCGTAGGGCGCAAAGCTCGTCGCGTTGACGATCGTCAGGGCCAGCATGGCCTGGCCGATCGGCCCGAGCACGCCGATCGTCAGCGGCGACAGGCGCTTTTGCAGCAGTGCCGCCAGCAAGCCGGGCGTGAGATTGACGAGGCCGAGCGCGATCAGCACACCGTTGACGCCGTCGATGCCGAAGCCGCGGTCGATGCCGATGCGCTCGACGAAGCTGAAGACCATCGCCTGATTGAGCGTCAGGCAGACGACGACGCCGGCGGCGATCCAGGCCGGCGCGGGAATGCGCGGCGCCGCGGTCGGAGCGGGTGACGCTGCCGCGGGCGACGCGGCAGATGGTGTCGCTTCCAGCTGCGGAAAGCCGACCGCCACCGCCACCGTGGCCACCGCCATCAGCACCGCGCAGACGATGAAGAACGAAGTCGCGCCGACACCCTGGACGAGCTGCGGCACGCCGCCAAGAAAGAGCACGGCGAAGACACCCAGCACGACGTTGGCGACGGCGAACAGGCGGTGCGGATTGGCGCTGCGGCCGATCGAGCCGTGCGCGAACGAGAGTCCGCAGCCGACGCCCACGCCGGCCAGCACATGCAGCAGGGCGAGCGTCTGGAAGCTGGCGACGGCGACCGGCTGGCGCGCCGCGAGGAGGAACGCGAGACCTGCAAGCGCGAAGCCGCCGGTTGTGATCGCCTTGCGCGGCCAGCGGTTGAAGTTGGGCGAGACGCAAAGGCTCGCCGCCACCACGCCGGCCAGGAACAGCGTCACCGTGATGCCGGCCTGCTGCGCGTTGTAGCCGTAGTGCTGGACAAGCAGGCCGATCCAGACCGGCAGCGCCACCATGTCGACCATGCCGGCGACATGCGCGAAGGTCAGCACGGCCTTGCCGGCAAAGGTGTTCGTGGTGGTCATGAACTGTCTCCAAGTTCGTCGACTTGCCGCCTCTGCGAGCGGCTTGCCTGATCCGATGCGAGGCAGTTTAGGGACCGGCGCTGAATCCAGCTAGAGCATCGGACATATACATAGAATCCATACTGTGGATATTCGCTCGGTCGATCTGAACCTGCTCGTCGTCTTCGACGCGATGGTCGAGCACCGCAGCGTCACGCGCGCGGCCGAGGCGATCGGACTGAGCCAGCCGGCGATGAGCGCGGCCGTCGGCCGGCTGCGCACCTTGTTCGGCGACCCGCTCTTCATGCGCTCCGGCGCGGAGATGCAGCCCACGCCGCGCGCCACTGCGCTGGCCGCGGCGGTGCGGCGGGTGATCGGCACGGTGAAGAGCGAGATTCTGCAGACGCCGCGCTTCGAGCCCAGCAGCGCAGAGCGCCTCTTCACGATCATTGCGCCCGACATCGCCGAGATCAAGCTGCTGCCTCAGGTGCTCGACCGCTTCGCAACGCAGGCGCCGATGGCCAGGCTGCGCACGCTCTCGATGCCACGCCATGCCGCGGGCGAGTCTCTCGAGTCAGGTGCCGCGGAGCTGGCCGTCGGCTACTTTCCGGACCTGCACAAGGCCGGCTTCTATCAGCAGCAGCTGTTCGCTACCAGCCTGATCTGCATGGTCCGGCGCGGTCATCCGACCATCGGCACGCGGCTCACGCTGAAGCAGTACCTCGCGGCTTCGCACGTGCTGGTGCGGCCCGAAGGACGCGAGCACGTGTTCGACCAGTTCCTGCAGCAGCACGGACTAAAGCGCCGCGTCGTCCTCGAGGTCTCGCACTACATGAGCCTCTTGCCGATCATCGAGCGATCCGATCTGGTCGCGACCGTGCCCCTGGACCTCGCCGAGGTTTGCGTCCGGCATGCGGCGATCCGGACGGTGCCGACGCCGATCAAGTCGCCGCCGATCAAGGTGCACCAGTTCTGGCATGCCCGCTTTCACAAGGACCCGGCCAACGTCTGGCTGCGCGGCGTGCTGCACTCGTTGTTCGGCCGCTGAGCCGCGCGCGACCTATTCAGGGAGGACGCCGATCTCCTTGGAGAGCTGCTCCCAGGTCGCGCGCTCGGCATTCATGAACGCGGCGAGCTTCTCCGGCGGGCCCGGCTCCGGAATGGGCCCGAGGACGCGGATGCGATCGGCGACCTCCTTGTCGGCGAGCACCGCGGCCAGGTCGCGATTGAAGCGCTGGATCGCATCGGCCGGCGTCCCGGTGGGGGCGACGATGGCCATCCAGCCCGTCATCTCGAAGCCGGGGATGGATTCGGCGATCGCCGGAATCGCGTCGTACTCGGGAATTCGCCTGGCCGTCGTGACGGCGAGCATGCGCAGGCGGCCTTGCTTGATCATGGGCGCGGTCGAGGCGACGTCGGCCAGCAAGGCGTCGGTGTGTCCGCCCAGCGTGTCCTGCATGGCGACACTGACCGACGCATAGGAGACGAGGTTGGTCTCGATGCCGGCGCGCGCATTGAAGAGCCGCGCGGTCATGCCGCCGAAGGTCTTGGGCCCCTCGTTGGCGATGCTCAACTTGCCCGGCTGCGCCTTGGCCCGCGCCACCAGGTCGGCGAGGCTGCGGATCGGCGACTTCTCCTCGACGACGATCGTGAACGGCGAGCGGCCGATCAGACCGACCGGAACGAAGTCCTTCTGCGGGTTGTAAGGAAGCGCCTTGAAGAGGAACTGGTTGGTGACGAGCGCCGCCGAGGTCGCGAAGTAGAAGGTGTAGCCGTTGGGCGCAGCGCGCGCGGCCGCTTGCGCGCCGATGAGGTTCTGCCCGCCCGGCTTGTTCTCGATGACGATGGTCTGGCCCCAGCCGCGCGAGACGCGTTCGGCGACGAGGCGCGCGACGTTGTCGACGCCCGAGCCCGCCGGCTGGGCCAGGATCATGACGATGGGCCGGTCGGGCCACGCCTGGGCGCGCGCCTTCTCGGCCCACCCGGCCAAGGAGGCGACCGTCAGACTGAACATGCGGCGATTCATGGCGATGTCTCCTTCATGATGTCTCGGGCTCGGCGAGGCGAGTGCACAGGCGAAGCAGGTGCTGCGCGATCTCTTCCGGCGAGCTCGCCACAGCGTGGACGTAGTGGTCGGGCCGCACGATCGCCGCTGCGCATCGATAGCGGAGGAACCAGTCGATGACAACGCCTTCGGCCTCTTGCATCGAGCCGCGTTCGCCCAGTGCGTCGATTCGAACCATGCGGAGGTCCAGTCGATGCAGGGGCGCGGTGTCGATTGCCGCTTCGTAACCGGTCGCTGTCTTGCCTTCCACAACAAGCCGCCAACCGGCGCCGGCAAGATCGTCGAGCCTCGTGCGGTTGCCGTCATCGACGATCCAGGGCTGGGGAAACAGCGTGCCGACCGGATCGTCGTCGACTCGCGCAACAGCGGCTTCGAGCAAGCCGCTTTCGAGACGAGGCTGCACGTTCTGGCGCGGCTCGGGGCGGACGACGCCGCCGCACGCGTCGAGCAAGGCCGCGTCGCGCGCACGCGCGCGGTCCAGGTCGCGCTCGCAGATCACCGCACCAATGCCCTTGATGCGCTCCGTGAGTTGACGCACGTGCGCACCGCGTTCACGGCCGTAGGTATCCAGCAGGGCATCGCCCGCTCTTCCTTCGTGCACTGCCACGACCTTCCACGCCAGGTTGGCGACGTCCCGCATGCCCTGGCACAAGCCTTGGCCGAGAAAGGGCGGCTGCTGATGCGCCGCATCGCCGGCGATGAAGACGCGGCCGATGCGCCAGCGTTCGGCCACGAGCGCATGGA
>JBDTNU010000066.1:0-13708 GCA_039933535.1 Caldimonas sp.
TGCCGCTCGACCTCGAGCGCTTCATGATCGTCGCGGTCGGCGACTTCAACATGGGCGCGATGGAGAACAAGGGGCTCAACCTCTTCAACACCAAGTACGTGCTGGCCAATCCGGCCACGGCGACCGACGGCGACTACTCGGCGATCGAGTCGGTCGTCGGCCACGAGTACTTCCACAACTGGACCGGCAACCGCATCACCTGCCGCGACTGGTTCCAGCTGAGCCTGAAGGAAGGCCTGACGGTCTTTCGCGACCAGGAGTTCAGCATGGACATGGTGGCGAACGCGAGCGCGCGCGCGACCGTCCGCATCGCCAACGTGAGGAGCCTGCGCCAGGTGCAGTTTCCTGAGGACGCCGGCCCGATGGCGCACCCGGTGCGGCCCGACAGCTACGTCGAGATCAACAATTTCTATACGCCCACCGTCTACGAAAAAGGCGCCGAGGTCGTGCGCATGATGCAGACGCTGGTGGGCCGCGCCGGCTTCGCGCGCGGCATCACGCTCTACTTCGAACGCCACGACGGCCAGGCCGTGACCTGCGACGACTTCGCGCAGGCGATCTCCGATGCCAACCCCGGCAGCGAGCTGAGCAAGCGCCTGCCGCAGTTCAAGCGCTGGTACGCGCAGGCCGGCACGCCCCGACTCACGGCGCGCGGTCGCTACGACGCGCCGTCTCGCACCTACACGCTCGGCCTCGAGCAGTCGCCCGGCGCTTCGGCCGGCGCGGCGAAAGAGCCGTTCGTCATACCGATGGCGATCGGCCTGCTCGCGCGTGATGGCAGGGCGATGACGCTGCGGCTCGAAGACGAGGCCGCGTCGGCATCGGCCAGCAACCGGGTGCTCGTGCTCGACGAAGCGAAGGCCTTCTTCACCTTCGTCGACATCGACGAGCCGCCGGTGCTCTCGCTGTTGCGCGGCTTCTCTGCGCCTGTGTGCCTCGTCGACGGACTCGGCGACGCCGACCTGATCGTCCTGCTGGGGCACGACAGCGATCCGTTCAACCGCTGGGAGGCCGGCCAGCGACTGGCGATGAACCGTCTGCTCGGCGCAGTGAAGGGCGACGTCGACGCGCCGCTCGACGCGCCATTCATCGAGTCGATGCGCGAAATGCTGCGCAACCCGGCGCTGGACCCGGCGTTCAAGGAGCTCGTGCTCACGCTGCCCAGCGAGACCTACATCGCCGAGCAGCTCGCGAGCGTCGACCCGCAGCGTATCCACGCCGCGCGCGAGTCGATGAAGCAGCAACTCGCCACGGCCCTGATTGCCGACTGGCAATGGGCCTTCGACGCGCATCAGGTCGTCGGCGGGTATTCGCCTGACCCGGTGTCGGCGGGCCATCGTGCGCTCGCGAACCTGGCGCTGACGATGCTGTGCATCGCCGCCGGGCAAAGCGGCGACCCGGTCTGGCCGGGCCGGGCCTGGCAGCGCTTCAAGGACGCTTCGAACATGACCGACCGGCAAGGCGCGCTGATGGCCTTGCTTGCGTCGGGCTCGCTCATGGCCGATGCGGCGTTCGAGCGCTTTCACGCCCAGTTCAAGGACGATCCACTCGTCCTCGACAAGTGGTTCACGCTGCAGGCCACGGAGCAGGAGCACGACGGCCGCGTCTTCGAGCGCGTCAAGCGCCTGCTGAAGCATCCCGATTTCACGCTCACCAATCCGAACCGGGCGCGCAGCCTGATCGGGTCCTTCTGCCTCGGCAATCCGGCCGGTTTTCATCGCCCGGATGGCGCCGGCTACGGGTTCTGGGTCGACCGTGTGCTCGAGAGCGACGCCATCAATCCGCAGTTCGCGTCGCGCATCGCGCGTGCCCTCGATCGATGGACGCAACTTGCCGAGCCCTATCGCGGGGCGGCCCACGCGGCCATCGCACGGGTCGCGGCGCATCCCAGGCTCTCGACCGACACGCTCGAGATCGTGTCGCGGGCCCTGGCGGGAGCCTGACGTGGCAGCGCCCAAGCCCGCGAAAAGGAAGAACGCGTTCTACGCCCAGTCGGGCGGCGTCACCGCCGTCATCAACGCGTCGGCATGCGGTGTGATCGAGACGGCGCGCGCACATCGCGACAGGGTCGGCACGGTCTACGCCGGCCGCAACGGCATCATCGGCGCGCTGACCGAAGAGCTGATCGACACGGGCAAGGAATCTGCCGCCGCGATCCGCGCGCTGCGATCCACCCCCGCGGGCGCGTTCGGCTCGTGCCGCTACAAGCTGAAGTCGCTCGATGCCAACCGGCGCGAGTACGAGCGGCTGATCGAGGTCTTCAAGGCGCACGACATCGCCTGGTTCTTCTACAACGGCGGCGGCGATTCGGCCGACACCTGCTTCAAGGTGAGCCAGCTCTCGGCCTCGCTCGGCTATCCGCTGCAGGCGATCCACGTGCCGAAGACGGTCGACAACGACCTGCCGATCACCGACTGCTGCCCCGGCTTCGGCTCGGTGGCCAAGTACGTCGCGGTCTCTGCGCTCGAGGCCTCGTTCGACGTCCGATCGATGGCGCGCACCTCGACCAAGGTGTTCGTGCTCGAAGTGATGGGCAGGCACGCCGGCTGGATCGCGGCGGCGGGCGGCCTGATCGAGTCGCACGGCATTCCGGTCGTGATTCTGTTTCCGGAAATCGAGTTCGACGAGAAGAAATTCATCGCCAGGGTCGACGTGCTCGTCAGGCAGCACGGCTATTGCACGGTCGTCGTCTCCGAAGGCGCGCACTACGCCGACGGCAGCTTCCTCGCCGAGCAGGGCTCGCGCGACGCCTTCGGCCACGCCCAGCTCGGCGGCGCCGCGCCAGTGGTTGCGGACATGGTCAAGAAGGCGCTCGGCCACAAGTTCCATTGGGCCGTCGCCGACTACCTGCAGCGCGCGGCGCGCCACATCGCTTCCAAGACCGACGTGAAGCAGGCGTACGACCTGGGCAAGCGCGCGGTCGAGCTGGCCTTGAAGGGCGCGAACGCGGTGATGCCGACGATCGAGCGCGTCTCCGACGTGCCCTATCGCTGGAAGATCGGCGTGGCGAACCTCGCCGACGTGGCAAACGTCGAGAAGTTCATGCCGCGCGATTTCATCAGCGCAGACGGCTTCGGCATCACCGAGAAGTGCCGCCGCTATCTCGCCCCCCTGATCGCCGGCGAGGACTACCCCGCATATCGCCACGGCCTGCCGGTCTACGCGACGCTGAAGAACGTCGCCGTACCGAAAAAGCTGCCCGAATTCGCACTCAAGTGAGGAATGCGCCCTGCCCTGCTTGCGGAAGAGGGCCAGGGGTGTGAGGGCTCTCCGCTAGAATGCGCCGCTCGCCAAGGCCTACCGGTCTTGCGCGACGCCGGTGTAGCTCAGTTGGTAGAGCAGCGCATTCGTAATGCGAAGGTCGGGAGTTCGACTCTTCTCGCCGGCACCAAACAACCTCACGACTGGACCAGACGCGGCACCCGCTCGGTCCAGGCTTCGAGCCAGCGCGGCATTTCGTCGGCCGGCATCGGCCGGGCGATGAAATAGCCTTGCGCAAGATCGCAACCGATCTCGCGCAGCAGGTGCCAGTCGTCCTCTGTCTCGACGCCTTCGGCCACCGACTTCACGCCCAGCCGCTTGGCGATGCCGATGCTCGCCTCGAGCATCGGCCGGATGATCTGGTTGTTGCGCGCGCCCTGCACGAAACCGCGGTCGATCTTCAGTTCGGTGAACGGGATGTCGCGCAATTGCGCGAGCGACGAGTGCCCGGTGCCGAAGTCGTCGATCGACAGGCCGAAGCGCTGCAGGCGCAACCGGACCAGGCTTTCGAGCGGCGCTTTCGACGACGACATCAGCCGGCTTTCCGTGATCTCGAGCATGATGTCCTGCGGCAGCGCGCAGGTGCTGCCCGCCAGCGCGCTGACGCGGCTGGCAAAGCCCGGCGAGCGCAGATTTTCCATCGACACGTTGACCGCCATCTGCAGGCGCATGCCCTTGCCCTGCCAGCGGGCCAGTTGCCGCATGGCCTCGCCCAATACCCATTCGGTCAGGCCCTCGATCGCGCCGCTGTCCTCGGCCGTGCCGATGAAATTGTCGGGGAAGACCAGGCCATGCACCGGGTGCTCCCAACGCACCAGCGCCTCGACCCCGGTGAGCACGCCGGTCTTCAGGCTGACCTTCGGCTGGTAGTGGAGCACCCACTGGCGCTTGCGGGTTGCACCATGGATGTCGGCAGCGGCGAAGTTCAGCGCCATGCGCTCCAGCACCGGCGCAGGAATCGGCTTCCAGCAGTCGAGCAAGGCACGCAGCGCCGGTCGAGTGGCGGGCTTTTCGAGCGCGCCGAGAATCACCAGGCGGCCGCCGCTCAGCAGCTTTTGCACCGTGTGCATGATGCGCGCGCCTTCGCCGCTCAACAGGATCACCTTGCCGCAGAACGGGCTGGCGTCGAGCATCTGCAGGAACTCGATGCCGTCGATGCCGGGCATGTTCAGGTCGCAGACCACGACGTCGATCGGCGTTCCTTGCAGGATTGCCACCGCGGCTTCAGCGCTGCCGGCGGTGCTCACCTTGGGGTAGCCCATGCTCTGCAACATGCGCGACTGCATGCCGAGCATGAACGGGTCGTCGTCGAGCAGCAGGATGTTGGGCTGGCCGAGCTGGCGGTCGCCGACGACCGTTGGCGGCGGCCCGTCGAGCGGCGCCGGCAAGGTGTGCGGGCCCCAGTTGGGCTCTGCCCAGTCGGTCGAGTTGTCGGTCATGGCAAGGACTCCTTGAAACTATCGCGCTCGCAGGAAGCGGAAGACCGTTTCCAACTCGGCCAGGAAGCGAGGCAGCAGCGCGACCTGCGCATCCAGCCGCTTGGCCTCTGCTGCCTGTTCGATGTCGTCGCACAACTCGGCGAGCTGATTGGCGCCGATCGATCGGGCGGCGGCCTTCAGCTTGTGCGCCGCGCCCGACACCGCTCGCGCCGAACCCTCTGCGATTCCCTGGCTCAGGGCGACGCCGGTGCGGGCCGAGCTCTCGAGAAAAGTGTTCAGCACCTCTTCGATCACGGCGGGATCGTTGCCCACCAGACCGGCCAGCACGTTCAGGTCAGCGGGCAAAGCTTCCGCGGCAGCTTCGCGGGTGCCGTTGCGCAGGGTACCACCCTGCGACGTGGCGCCGAGCCAGTCCTCGATCGCCGCCTTCAGCTGGGGCAGGCGGATCGGCTTCGAAAGATAGGCATCCATTCCCGCCGCGCGGCAGCGCAGCTCTTCGTCGCGCAACGCGTTGGCGGTCAAGGCCAGGATCGGCGTGCGGCTTCCCGCCTCTTCCTCGGACCGGATCGCGCTCGCGAGTGCATAGCCGTCCATCACCGGCATGTGCAGATCGGTGAGCACCAGCGCAAAGTCGCCGCTGCGCCAGCGTTCGAGCGCCTCGCGGCCGTTGACGACGACTTCTGCAGCGAAGCCGATCAGCTGCAACTGCTGCACGATCACCTTGCGGTTGGTCTCGTTGTCTTCGGCCACCAGGACCAGCCGACCGTGCAGCCGCGCTTCCTGGCGCAGCGGCGTCGACGATGGAACCGCATCGACTTCCTCGGCCGGACTGGACGGCAAGCTTCGCCCCATCGCCAGCGTCACGGCCTTCATCAAGGTACGCCGCGACAGCATGTCGACATCGACCGTCACGAGGTCCACCGCTTCGAGGCGCGGACGCCGGCGTGCCCCTTGCCCCAGCACGACGAAGCGAACTCGCAACGCCGGACCGCTGTGCGAGAGAGCGCGAAGATCGTCCGGCGCCAGCGGTTGCGCGTCTGGCAGGATCATCCACAGCGCCTGGTCTGGCGCCGGTTCCTCGCGGCTGGCCGACGCGAGATCGGCAGACTGTTCGACGACGGCGCCGGCGGCAGCGAGATATGCGCCGAGGTCGCTGGCCAGTGGCTGTTCGCGGCCGACGATGCGGCAGCGGAGACCTTCGATCGGTGTTGCGGGGTTGTCGGGCGGCTGGGCCGAAGCGAGCGCCAAGCGCAGGCGTACCGTGAAGGTCGACCCTGCCAGCGGTTCGCTGCGGACCGAGACCTGTCCGGCCATCAGTTCGATCAGCATTCCCGAGATCGCCAGGCCGAGTCCGGTGCCCCCGAACCGGCGCGAGGTCGACGCGTCGGCCTGCGAGAAAGGCGTGAACAGGCCGGCCAATGTGGTCTCGTCCATGCCGATGCCGTTGTCGGCAACGATCAGGTCGATCAGGACGCCATCGACCTGTCGCTCGACCAGCACGGCCCGCATCGAGACGCTGCCCGCCCGGGCCTCGCCGCCCGAGAACTTGATCGCGTTGCTGGCCATGTTGACCAGAACCTGGCGCAGCCGGGTCTCGTCGCCCATCAGCGTCCCCGGGATCGCCGGGTCGACGAACACGCGCATGCCTACGCCGCGCTTGACCGCCATGTGGTCGAGCATGCCGCCGACCTTTTCGACAAGCTCGGCGAGCCGAAGCGGCTCGTTCTCGATCGCCAGCTTGCCGGCCTCGATCTTCGAGAAATCGAGAATCTCCTCGATGATCTTGAGCAGCGAGAACGCGGAGTCGCGGATCAGGTCGACCATCTCGACCTGGTCGCCCTTCAGGCTGGTCTGGTGCAGCACGTCGATCATGCCGATCACGCCGTTCATGGGCGTGCGGATCTCGTGGCTCATGGTCGCCAGGAACGACGACTTCGCGCGGTTCGCGCTCTCGGCCTCGTCGCGGGCCAGGCTCAGCTCGGCGGTGCGGTCGCGCACCCGGGCTTCGAGGCTGGCATTGAGCTCGCGCAACTCGGCCTCGCTGCGCCTGCGCTCGGTGATGTCGCGCTCGACCGCGACGAAGTGCGTGTAGCCGCCTTGCGCCGTGCCGACCGGCGCGATGTCGACCTCGCCCCAGAAGTGGCTGCCGTCCTTGCGGTAGACGACGATCTCCGAGTGAACCGGCAGGTAAGCGTCAAGCGCGGCGTTGAGGCGCAAGACCTCGGCCCGGTCGGTCAGCGGCCCGGCGAGCAGCAGCGTCGTCTTGCCGATCGCCTCCTCGCGTGTATAGCCGGTGGTGCGCGCGAACGCGTCGTTGACGAACAGGATCGGCCGGCCCACGCCGGGAATCGGTATCGCTTCCGTGATCAGCACGACATCGTTGATCTGGGCGATGCTGGCCTCGAGCAGCTCGAGCTTCTGGCGTGCGGCGCGTGCCACCGTGATGTCGCGGATCGAGACCGTCAGGCCCTCTGCGGAAGGGTAGGCATTGACGTGGAGAAAGGCACGCCAGGGCGCGAACCAGGCTTCGATCGAAACCGGGACGTTCTCGCGCACGGCGCGGCGATAGCCCGACTCGAACTCGGTGCCCGACAGGTCCGGATACTCCTCCCACAGCACCCGGCCGACCTTGCTCGCCCGGCCGCGTTCTAGCAAACGCTTGGCTTCACCGTTGAGGTAGGTGATCCGCCAGTCGCGATCGACCGTGAAAAAGCCGTCGGTGATGCTCTCCAGCGCGCTGGCGAGCCGGGCGGCGAGGTGGCGCGCGTCGTCCTCGACGGCCTTGCGCTCGGACAGGTCCTGGAGCGCGCCTCGAACCTGCCGGATCGATCCATCGGGGCGGCGCAGCGCCTCGCCGGCGATGCGCAGGAATACGGTACGGCCGCGCGCGGTGACGATCTCGCCCTCCAGGTCGAAGGGCAGGCCCTCGCGGGCACAGCGCAGGAATGCGGCCCGGACCAGTTCTCGCTGCGCCGGCAAGAAGTAGCCGATGGCGCCGTCGATCATCGGCGAGAAGCCGGCCGGCTCGTCGTGGATCGCCGCCACGGCATCGGACCAGACCACGACCTGCGAGGGCACGTCGACCGTCCAGCCGCCGACGCGGGTGAGACGCCCCGCCATGCTGACCAACGCCTCGGTGTCTCGCAGCTTCTGCTGGCCGCGCCTGCGGCCGGTGACGTCACGCGAGACGCCGATCAGGCCGATCACCTTGCCGTGCAGGTCGCGGTAGGGTCCCTTGGTCGCCTCGACGATCCGCGCGACGCCAGCGTCGGTCAGCGTCTCGTCGTTCATCTGCACGAGGCCCGAATCGAGCACCAGGCGATCGCCGGCCATCATCGCGCGCGCGTTGTCGGCGCCGAAAAGGGCCGCGTCGTCGCGACCGATCACCTGGTCGATCGCACGGCCCGCCAGGCGGGCGACGGCTGCGTTGCACAGCAGGTAGCGGCCTTGCCCATCCTTGGCGTACACCAGGTCGCCGGTGCCGTCGGCAATCGCCTGCCACATTTTCACGGCCCGCTGTGCTTCCTCGCCAGCATGCTCGTGTGCGGGGACGTCCATGTGCATGACGAGCGCGCCGCCCGCACCATCGGACACAGGCGTCGCGGTCAGCCTGACCCGGCGCCGCTCCGCGGCCGATGCGCGGTCGTATTCGAAAGAAAACACGGCCGCCTGGGCAGAGAGCACGGACCGGATGCCCTCGGCCACCCGATGTGCGTCGGACGAGTCCCGGCCTTGCGCGTGCTCGCAGATCCCCAGGTAGTCGGCACCGATCCGATGGCCGGGGCCGTGCCCGTCGGCATCGGCGAAGCTCCGCCAGAGCTGGTTCGCCGCGACGATCAGGCCGTCGGCGTCGAGCAAGGCGGCGTGCGCAGGCAGGGCGTCGAGGATCGCCGCCTGCCTGATCGCCTGGATGGCGGTCACTGCCTGCAGGCGTCGTTCGGTCTCGCTCGGCGTATCGATCAACGTGGTGGCTTTCTCGCCCGGTCGGAGTGCCCGGTCACGTCGCGGCCGCGGCAACGCCGCGAGACACCCCGGGTTGGCGCTGCAACAGGCTACACGGGCTGGTGGGTGCCGTCTGTGCGCCGCTGCACACGGCTGCCCCAATCGTTGTGTCAAAACGAAATTCACCCCATTTGCCGCACCCGGCCGTTCAAGGGCATGTCACCACTTCCAAATCCCTGGAGATCGCCATGCCGACCCGCCGCCTTCTGCTCAGCCTGCTCGCCGCCGCGGCGGCGAGCGCCTGCACTTCGACGCCCGCCTGCGCTGCGGGCAGCCTCGTCGACATGCAGATCGTCGACCGCGGCCGCGGCGACGTGCTCTCGACCTGGCGCTACCGGGGCGCGAGCTACGTCGCCGGCCGACCCGGCGACCGCTACGCCGTGCGCCTGACCAATCGCTCGGGCGCGCGTGTCCTGGTCGTGCTGTCGATCGACGGCGTCAATGCCGTGAGCGGCGAGACCGCGTCGACCGGCCAGACCGGCTACGTGCTCGCCCCCTGGGCTTCGGCCGAGATCACCGGCTGGCGGAAGAACTATTCCGAAGCAGCCGCGTTCTACTTCACCGCCCTGCCGGATTCGTACGCGGCGCGCACCGGCCGGCCCGACAACGTGGGCGTGATCGGCGCGGCAGTGTTCCGCGAGCGCATTCAGCAGCCCGTGCAGCGACCCTTCGAGTCGCAGCCCCCGGTCGCCAGCAACCGTCTCGACGGCGATCTGCGCGAGGAGCCCGAGCGTCGGGCCCAGGCCGCGGGGAGCACGGGCGCCGCCGATGCATCCAGCGAGCGCTCGACCGCCGCGCCAGCGGCATCGCCGCCGCCGATGCGCGACCGGGAATCGCTGGCCAAGGCCGAAAAGCTCGGCACCGGCCACGGCGAACGCGAATATTCGCCGACGACGCAGACAACCTTCGAGCGCGCCAGCTCGCAGCCGGCCGAGGTCGTCCAGGTGCGATACGACAGCTACGCCAACCTGCTGGCGAGCGGCGTCATCAGCCGGCCGCGATCACCGGTCGTGCCGCAAGCCTTTCCCGGGTTCGTTCCCGACCCGGGCTGAGCGAAACGGGGTCGCCAGGCCCTAGCATCGCCCTGACCCAACGGCAACGGGGCGGGGCAGCGATGGATCTGGAACTGAAGGACAAGCGGGCGCTCGTCACCGGCGGCAGTCGCGGCATCGGCAAGGCGATCGCGCGGGTGCTCGCGCTCGAAGGCGCCGAGGTCGCGATCCTGGCACGCGATCCCGCGCGGCTCGCCGCGGCTGCCGCCGAGCTGAGCAACGCCTGCGGGCGCAAGGTCGTGGCCGTCGTGGCCGACACCACCGACGACGCGCAGGTCGCCCGCGCCTTCGCCGAAGCTGTGCGCGAGCTCGGCGGCGGCATCGACATCCTCGTCAACGCTGCGGCCGAACCCGGGGGCTACGCCGCGCCGCCCAGGCTCGGCGATCTGACAGGCGAGTTCTTCCAGCGCGAGATGGACATCAAGGTCATGGGCTACATCCGCTGTGCCCGTGAAGTCGCGCCGCACATGCAGGCGCGAGGCTGGGGCCGGATCGTCAATATCAGCGGCCTGGCGGCGCGCCAGACCGGCAACACGGTGGGCAGCATGCGCAACGTGGCGGTGGCGGCGATGACCAAGAACCTGGCCGACGAGCTCGGGCCGAGCGGCATCAACGTGACCGTCGTTCACCCGGGACTGACGCGCACCGAACGAACCGCTTCCTTGGTCCAGGCTCAGGCAAAGGCCCAGGGCATTTCGGAAGAGGTCCTGCTGCAACGCATGGCCGAGGGCAACTCGATCCGGCATCTGGTCGACGCGGCCGAGGTGGCGAGCGTGGTGGCGTTCCTGGCCTCGCCGAAATCGATCGCGATCAACGGCGAGGCGGTCGCCGCCGGCGGCGGGGCGCCGCGCAGCATCCACTACTGAGCCGAAGTCGCGGGGGCAATTGCCTGACGCTGTGCGTCCTGGCGGATGGCCAGCAGCCAGAGGCGAATGCCGCGCCCCGCGAACACGCCGCTGAACGCGCCGTAGAGCGTGCCGATGGCCAGCGCGAGATCGTGCTGGTGGGCGAGCTCGGGGTGCATGGCCAGCGCGACGCCGACGACGTACTTCGTGAAGAAGATGCCCATCATCAGCGAAAGCGGCACGGCACTGCCCGCGACCTGGAAGCTGCGCGTGGCCGCGTCGTAGCGGGTCGTCGCCGGCAAGGGCCGTTGCAGCACCAGGCCGGCCAGCGACGCCGCCGCCACCACCCAGCCGACGAGCGCGCCGGGCGATTCGCCGAACGCAGAGATCACGCCGTAGACCGCGAGAAGCGTCATGGCGACCGGCAGGATCGTGATCCGCAGCAGGCTGACGCGACCGGCCAGCAGCTGCTTGCAACCGAGCCAGAGCAGCACGGCGAAAAGGACGAAGACCCACTTGGGCGTGGAAGAGATGATCTGCAGCAACATGGAGGACTCCCGGAATTGCGTGGTGAAGCGATGGACTGACTGTCACGGTGCCGCCTTCCAGCCGCCAGCGTGCTGCGACGAATCGCCGTCGGAGGTCGTGAAATGCAGCCGTCGCGGTGCCGAACGAAACGAGCCGGGCCACGGTGCAACCCGCGCTATCCTGCGTCCGAAGCAAAGGAGCCCTATGCATGCCCAAGTCTCCGTGCTCGTGGCGATCGCCCTTTGCGGCCTGGCCTCGAGCGTCAGCGCCGTGGAGATGTACCGCTGGGTGGACGACCAGGGTCACACCAACGTGTCGGATGTCGTTCCCGATCGCTATCGCGGCTCTGCGCAGAGGATCGACCCGAGCAAATTCGAATTGAGCGAGGCCCGGCGCAAGGACGCTGCGATTCGGGCTGCCGCCCAGATGCGAATGGCTTCGTCCGCTGGCGTGTCGGCTCCAGGAGCAGCCTCCCGCCCGTCGGCCGGATCACCGGCCAAGGTGGGCCGCTCACCGCCTCCGGCGCCGGGCGCAGCCGGGAATGACTGTGCAGCATTGAACCGGCAGTACCTGGCCGCGGTGGCCTGTTTTTCGCCCTGCGTCCAGGCGAACGGCAGCGTGAAGGCGGAGTGCTATGCACGCTGTCCGACCCTCGTCGATCCGTCGCCGCGGTGCGGCTTGCCGACCATCCAGTAGCCTTTCGCAGGCGCCTGCTGAACGTCATCCGGACCTTGCGCAGACACTTCGATCATCGAGGTTCAATGACATCCGGGGCCAATCTGTCAGTGGTGGAGATTCACCCCTTGTCCGAGTCGCGACTGACCGATTTCATGGCGTTCTTCGAGGGCGAGGCGTTCAGCGACAACGCCCACTGGTCGTCTTGCTACTGCCAGTGCTTCTACGAAGACCACGCGAAGGTCCGCTGGGCCGGGCGAAGCGGGGCCGAGAACCGGGCGCGCGCTGTCGAGCGCGTCTGCAGCCGCGAAATGCAGGGCCTGCTCGCCTATCGACAGGGTGAAGTTGTCGGCTGGTGCAACGCCGCACCACGGGCGCTGTTGCATTCGCTCGACGCGGAGCCGATCGACAAGCCCGAGCGGGTCGGAACGATCTTGTGCTTTCTGGTGGCGCCGAATTCGCGAGGCCGCGGCATCGCGACCGCATTGCTGAAGGCGGCCTGCGCGAGCCTGAAGGCTCAGGGGCTCGCGATCGTCGAGGCCAACCCGCGACCGCAAGCGAAGCAAGATGCCGAGAACCACTTCGGCCCGCTAGGCATGTACCTCGCTGCCGGATTCGAGGTCAGGCGCACCGATCCGGACGGCAGCGTGTGGGTGGAACAGCAGCTATGAGCCGGGCGGGCGCAGCGTCATGAACTTTGGCCTCTCGCAGGCGGCTAGGGCGCGATCTCTTGCAAGGCTTTCCAGACGCGCTCGGAAGTCGCCGGCATGGGCAACTTCTCGGCGCTGCGGCCCAGGCCGGCGTGGTCGAGCGCGTCGACCAGGGCGTTGATCACTGCCGGCGTCGCGCCGATCGTGCCGAGTTCGCCGACGCCTTTGACGCCGAGCGGGTTCATCCCGCATGGAATCGACGTATCGAACTCGGTGCGGAACATCGGGCTGCCTTCGGCGCGCGGCATCGCGTAGTCCATGAAGCTGCCAGTGAGGAGCTGATTGCTTTCGGCGTCGTAGACGACTTCTTCGCAGAGCGCCTGTCCGATGCCCTGGACTGCGCCGCCATCGACCTGGCCACGCGCGATCGTCGGGCTGACGACGCGGCCGATGTCGTTGACCGAAGCATACGAAACCACCTTGACGTCGCCGGTCGGTGGGTCGATCTCGACCTCGCAGATGTGACAGGCGTTCGGCCAGGTCGGGCCGCCGACCTTGGTCGTCGCTTCGACGTGGATGCGTCCGCCAACCTGCTTGCCGGCGAGCTCGAACAGGTCGATGCCGAGGTCGGTGCCGACGACGCCGAAGCGGCCCGCCCGGTACTCGATGTCGGCCGGTGCGGCCTCGAGAGCACTGGCGGCCAGCGTCTTGCCTTCATCGACGGCGCGCTCGGAAGCGACGTGCACCGCCGAGCCGCCGGTGAAGAGCGAGCGCGAGCCGGCGCTGCCGAAGCCGTTGCCGCGGTCGGTGTCGCCCTGGCTGATGCGCACCCGCTCGATCGGCACGCCGAAGACGTCGACCACGAGCTGCGCATAGCTGGTCTGGATGCCCTGACCCATCTGTTGCGTGGCCGAGAAGATCTCGATGAAGCCGTCGGCGGTGACGTCGATGCTGACCTTCTCTTCGAACGCGTTGCCGCCGGTCCATTCGAGGAAGGTGGCGATGCCGCGACCGCGCAGCTTGCCGCGCCGCGCGGAGGACTCGCGGCGCGCGGCAAAGCCGTTCCAGTCGGCCAACGCCAGGCCCTGGTCCAGGATCTTCTCGAAGGCGCCGCTGTCGTAGGTCTGGCCCATTGCGTTCTTGTACGGCATCTGCTCGGGCCGGATCATGTTGCGGCGGCGCAGCGCTGCCGGGTCCATCTTCATCTCGCGCGCCGCAGCGTCCATCAGCCGCTCGATGATGTAGATCGCCTCGGG
>JBDTNU010000067.1:0-13702 GCA_039933535.1 Caldimonas sp.
TTTCTACCGAATGATGCTCGGGGCATTCGAGATCACGGCGTTGAGCGACGGCGTATTCGATCTGGACACCGGAAAGCTTCTGACCAACACCACACCGGGGAACCTGCGCCGTCTTCTCGAAGAGTCGTTCCATCACGACGCGGTGCCGACGTCGGTGAACGCGTACCTCATCAACACCGGCGAACAGCTCATCCTGGTCGATACAGGCGCAGCACAGAGATTTGGCCCTACGCTCGGTCGTATGCCGGCCAACCTGGTCGCGTCGGGCTACCGTCCCGAGCAGGTCGATGCACTCCTCATCACGCACATGCACCCCGACCACATCGGAGGAATGGTTGCAAACGGCAAGATGCTGTTCCCGAATGCTGCGGCGTTCGTGGATCGTCGGGAGGCAGAGTACTGGCTCGGCGACTCCGCGCTCCAGCATGCCGCCGATGACCGGAAGAATTTCTTCGAGGGTGCCGTGGCGTCCATGACGCCGTATTCGCGAGCAGGACAGTTGCAGACCTTCGAGGGTCCTGCCGAGCTTCTCGCGGGAATGCGGGCCATCCCTGCTCCCGGTCATACGCCGGGGCACACGATGTACTCGGTTCAGTCGCAAGGACAACGACTCGTCTTCTGGGGTGACCTCACCGAAATCGCGTCGGTTCAATTCGTGCAAGGCAATGTGGCGACCGCATTCGACGGCGACGGACCCGAATCCGCGCGGCAGAGGGATGTTTCCTATGCCGACGCCGCTGCCGAGCGCTATCTCGTCGCGGGTTCGCACCTGCCATTCCCCGGCATTGGTCACGTCCGCAAGGACGGGACCGGATATGCGTGGGTGCCCATCGACTACGAGCCGATTCGATGAGACTGCCGCTCGCGCCTCGCATGCTTGCGAACGCGCAGCAGTGCTCTCGTGCTCGCTACCGTTTCACCAGGTCAGCGACCACGAGAATGAGCTCGGCGACGTCGAAGGGCTTCGCCAGGTGGGCCTGGTAGCCGGCAGCAAGCGAGCGCTTTCGGTCCTCTGTCCGCGCAAATGCGGTGAGAGCCAACGCTGGAATGCGCTCGGCGTGAATCTCCCTGGCGCGCAATTCCCGCATGAACTGGTAGCCGTCGGTCTTAGGCATTCCGATGTCGCTGATGATGACCGTTGGCATCGCCGTCTTCAGCGCCCCGAGCGCGTCCTCGGCCGAGCTGAAATCCGTCACCTTGGCGCCCTGGCCCTCCAGCACCATCCGCAATATGTCGCGCGCATCGGGTTCGTCTTCGACGACAAAGGCGTGCACGCCATCGAGCCTGGGCAGCGAGAGCAACTCGGCAGGTGGAGTTTCCGCGGTTGGATGCACGCGCTGCGAGTTCTCGTCTTCCAGCTGAACAATCGACAACGGCAGTTCGACCGAAAAGGTCGAGCCCTTGCCTTCGCCCTCGCTCATTGCGCCGATGACCCCGCCGTGCAACTCCACGAGCTGCCTGGAGATCGCCAGGCCGAGACCGAGGCCGCCGAAGGTCCTCGTGGTCGAGCTGTCCCTTTGCGAGAACCGGTCGAAGACGTGGGGCAGAAAGCTGGCCGGCATGCCGATCCCGGTGTCGCTGACGCTCAGTTCGATGTGCGAATTCACCCGTTGCAGGAGCACCTGTACCTGACCTCCCTTCGGGGTGAACTTGATCGCATTGGAAATCAGGTTCCATGCGACCTGTTGGAGGCGGCCGCTGTCGGCACTGACGACGTCCTCTCCCGACCCGAGGATCGCCGTCAGGCGTATGCCCTTGGCGTCCGCTGCCGGCCGTGCGGAATCCACGGCAGGTCCCACGACACTGAGCATCGAAACCGGTTGCAGGTCGAGCCGGATCTTGCCGGACATGATCCGGCTCAGGTCGAGAAGATCGTCGATGAGCCGGACCTGCGCCCGGGCATTGCGGTCGATCACTTCGATGGCGCGCTCCAGCGCCGCAGGCTCGGTCGTCTTTCCTCTCAGCAGCACCTGCGTCCAGCCCAGGATGGCACTCAGTGGTGTTCTGAGCTCGTGCGACAGCGTCGCCAGGAACTCGTCCTTGACGCGAGTCGCCCGCTGCGCCGACATGCGGGCGCTTCGCTCGGCCTCGAGGATTTCCTCGCGCTCCTGACTGGCCAGCTCGACCGCTTCGACCCGCCTGCTCTCGGTGAGGTCTCGCGTCAGCTTGGCGTAGCCCACGAGCTGGCCACTGCCGTCGCGCAGAGCGGTGATCGTGACGTTCGCCCAAAGCGTGGTTCCGTCCTTGCGAAGCCGCCAGCCGTTGTCGACGAAGCTGCCCTTCGCCGCCGCCATCTCGAGCTCGTGCTCGGGCCACCCGCTCTGCCTTGCATCCTCCGGATAGAAGATCGAGAAGTGCTGCCCGATGATGTCTGCTGCCGCGTAGCCCTTGATGCGCTGCGCACCGACGTTCCAGGTGGCGACCTTGCCGTTGACGTCGAGCATGAAGATCGCATATTCGGCCACGCCTTCGACGAGCAGGCGAAACCGCTCTTCGCTCTGGCGCAGGGCTTCTTCGTGACCGCGCCGCTGCGTGAGGTCGCGAGTGACTTTCGAGAACCCCAGCAGGCGTCCGTCGGCATTGCGCATGGCCGTGATGACGACGTTCGCCCAGAAGAGCGATCCGTCCTTCCTGACACGCCAGCCCTCGTCCTCGAAGGCACCGATTTCCTGCGCTACCCGCAACTCGTGCTCGGGCAATCCGCGCGCAAGCGCCTCGGGCGGGTAGAACCGTGAAAAGTGCTGGCCGATGATCTCGTCGGCCTGGTACCCCTTGAACCGCTCCGCGCCTGCGTTCCACGTCAAGACCAGACCGTTCTGATCGAGCATGAAGATGGCGTAGTCCCGGACGCCCTCCACGAGCAACTTGAAGCGTTCTTCGCTTTGCCGCAGATCTTCCGGTCCGAGCTTGGGAGCCCGCGTCTCACTCATGAGACATGCTAGCGGACCGTGCCGATTGAATCGAGAGTGGTGCGCCGCGTCGGGTCGAGTAGGGCCCGCGACTAGCGCTCGTCGCTGCGGATCTCGGGTGATTTCGGCGGCCCCTGGCTCGGGTCGCGTTCGATCGTCGCCGCGTACGCGTTGCGCGCGTCGTCGACCTGGCCGGCGGTGATGTGGCCCATCGCATGAAGGTGCTCCACCTCGCGCAGCGACTTCACAAGGCCGTCGGGGTCGACTGTCGAAGGCGCTGCGAGATGCCGCAGCAGGTCGGTGTATTGCTCTTCTTCGGGTCGCGCCATGGTCATGCTCTCCAGAAGGTAATGCTAGCCGCTCCCTCTTCCTGACGATGCACAAGACCCCATGCCCTCACTACAGTGGCACGAGACCTGCACCAGGTACCCGCCATGCGTCCTCCCTTCGTCGACTCTTCCTCCTATCTGCCCTCGGAGCACCAGAGTGACCCGCTCGAGCCCACGGCCTGGGGCAGGGTGCTGACGGTGGCCCTCGTTCTCACCGTCGCGGCCTGCTCCGCGGCCTTGTTGGTGCACTGAGGTCTCGTCGGGGTGCGCTCGCTCCCCGACCACGGCCGATTCGACTATTCGCCCATCGTCGGGCGAGCCCGGTACGACTGGCCCGGCGGGGCAAGATTGGCTGCTTACATCGGCTTCAACCTGGAGCATTTCGCGTTTGGCGAGGGGCTCGGCGCGCGGCTTGCGCCAGCAGCGCCCGGTGTGGACGTGCTGAATCACTCGTGGCGGGAATACGGCAACCGGGTCGGCGCGTGGCGCTGTCTGGTCCTGTTCGAGGACCTCGACCTGCCGGTAGGAGCGATCGTCAACACCGCTCTGGCCGATCATGCTCCGGAGCTCATCGGCGCTTGTGTCGCCCGCAAGGACGAGCTGATCGCGCATGGCAGGAGCAATGCCGAGGCACAAGGCGACTGGCCACGTTTAGCGGAGCGCGAGATGCTCGTGGCGTGCCGCGAACGCCTGGCAGCCATCGCAGCCGGCGCGCCGCCGCAAGGCTGGCTCTCGCCCTGGATCTCGGAGAGCCACGACACGCCCGAGCTGCTGGTCGAGACCGGCTACCGCTACACGCTCAACTGGTCCCACGACGACCAGCCGACGCGCATGACCACGGCCGCCGGCCCCCTGTGGTCCGTGCCCTATCCGCAGGAGCTCAACGACATCCCGGCCATCGTCGCGCGACAGATGACGGGCTCCGACTTCGCCGACATGATCGTCGACCAGTTCGACGAAATGCTGCTGCAGTCCCGCGAGCAGCCCCTGGTCATGGGCATCGCCCTGCATCCGTATCTCGTCGGCCAGCCGCACCGGCTGAAGCACCTGCGACGCGCGTTGCAGCACGTGGCTGCTTCGCCATCGGTGTGGTGGTCGACGCCCGGCCGGATCTGCGACGCGGCCGAGGCCGCAGGGTCAGCGTAATCGCTGCAGCAGGGGCAGCGAGAGTCCCTGCCATTCGACGGTCGTGATCGGACGCGAGCCGGTTGCTGTTGCGGGGCCGGCTCTCCTCGCAGCCGTCACGAGCGCCCGAGCTCCGGCGCTCACGCTGTCGATGAGCCGCACGTCCATCGCCGATTCGATCTTCGCCGCCATGCCGGCCAGCCCGGCGCCGCCGAGGATCACTGCATCGACACCTTCGCTGGCCCGGAGGCATTCGCCGCGAAGCAAATCGACAGCGGCCTTCGGATCGCTCGCGAGTTGAGCACCTGTCGCCTCGACGACGTGAACCGCGTGCAAGGCCTCCCGCCAGCCGAGCGCGCGTGCCAGCCGCTCGAGCATCGGCTTCCACGCCGCGCCACCGGTGACGATCGCAAATCGGCCGTACGACGCGGCCTCGCACATGGCCGCTTCGGCGAGTCCCACCACGGGGCGTCCGGTGAGCTGCCGCAAGGCGTCGATGCCCGGATCGCCGAAGCAGCCGAGCAGCAGGGCTTCGGCCACGCCATGCTCGGCGATGTCGCCGGCGACGGCATCGAGTGCCGCATGCGCGCCGATCGCGAAGCTCAGCTCGTCGCTGATGTAGCGAGCGCCGAAAGTCGCGGTCGCGCTGCGCACCGTCGCCTCGTCGCCGACGATCGCGCTCACATGCTCGTGCAGCCGCCGCGTGACCGATTCGGTCGTGTTCGGATTGACGACGAGCAACTCCACCGGCATCCCTTCAGCCTTGTCCGGCGCGCCGGCGCCGCAGCCATGCCGCACTGCCGAGCGCGGTGGCGATGACGACGAGCGAGATGGCGGTCGTGACGGTACCGAGGGCGTAGATCGCCGGGTCGGTCACCGTCGTGGTCAGGCCCTGCAGCTCGAGCGGCAGCGTGTTCAGGTCGCCGATCGCTTGCGACGAGCGCGAGATCTCGTCCCAGCTCAGCGTGAAGCCGAACATGCCGATGCCGATCACCGAAGGCGCGATCAGGGGCAGCACGACGTGTCGGAAGGTTTGCCACGGCGTTGCGCCCTGATCGCGTGCGGCTTCTTCGTACGCGGGGTTGAAGCGATTGAACACGGCGAACATGATGAGCAGGCCGAACGGCAGCGTCCACGTCAGGTGTGCGCCGAGCCCCGAGGTGAAGAGGCCGAGCGAGGTCGTGTAGCCCTCGAGCGTGGAGTCCGCGCCGATCGCGCCGAGCATCGCCTTGATGGCCGCGTCGATCAGCCGGAACTGCAAGCCGATGCCGAGCGAGACGATGATCGAAGGCATGATCAGGCTGGCCACCGTCACGTAGAAAAGCAGGTTGCCGCCGACCAGCTTCTTGCGAAAGGCGAGACCGGCGCCGAGCGAGAGCAGAACCGTCGTCAGCATGACGACGATGCCGAGCGCCAGCGAGCGGCGCAGCGCGGCACCGATATCGACCACGCCGAGTCCGCTCCACAGGCGTTCGTACCAGTGCAGCGAAAGGCCGCGCATCGGAAAGGTCAGCCCGCCCTGCGGACCCTGGAAGCTGAGCACGAAGATCGTGATCACCGGGCCGTAGAGAAACAGCACGAACAACGCGAAGACGACGGCGAGCGGCCAGAAGCCCTTCTTGTGCGGCTCGGGGCGACGCGTCACGTCAAAGCTCCCGGCGCAGTTCGACCATGCGATTGAGCGCGACGATGATCATCAGCACCACCGCGAGCAGCACGACCGCGTTGGCAGCTGCGAGAGGGAACTGAAGGTACGAGGTCTGCACCTGGATGATCTTGCCCACCGAGGCGATCTGCTGGCCGCCCATCACGCCGACCGTGACGAAGTCGCCCATGACGATGGTGATGACGAAGATCGAGCCGATCAGGATGCCCGTGCGCGAGAGCGGCACGACGACGTTCCACAAGGTCTGCCATGCGCTCGCGCCGGCGTCGTCGGCGGCCTCGAGCAGCGATCGATCGATGCGCATCATCGAGTTGAAGATCGGCACCAGCATGAACATCGTGTACAGGTGAACGAAAGTCAGCACGACCGAGAAATTGGAGAACAGCAGCCACTCGACCGGCTTGTCGACGAGGCCGATGCCGACCAGCACATCGTTGACGAGACCGTTGCGCCCGAGCAGTGGCAGCCACGAGATCATGCGGATCACGTTCGAGGTCCAGAACGGGATCGTGCAGATGACGAAGAGCAAGGTCTGCACGGCCGTCGAGCGCACGTGAAAGGCCAGGAAGTAGGCGATCGTGAAGCCGATCACCAGCGTCACCGCCCAGGTCTCCAGGCTGAAGAGCACCGTCGACCAGTACGTCTTGAGCGTGACGCAGGGCTCCGCAAGGTTCGCGCAATCGGCAAAGATCGTCGCGTAGTTCTGCAGCGTGAAGCCGGGTATGAGCTCGTAGTCGCTGCTCGGCCACAGGCTCACCGCTCCGACCAGCACGAGTGGCGCGATGAAGAAAAAGGCGAAGACGGCGGCGAAGGGCAGCGCCTGCAGCCACGCAGGCGGGCCGCTGCGCTCGGGCGTCATGGTCGTGCGTTCAGGCGGCGACGAACTCGTTCCACTTCTGGACCATGTACGAGTTCTCGTCCATCAGCGCGTTCCAGCAGGCGATGCCGCCCATGCGCTGCTCGTACGAGCCGCCGTCGCGGACCTTGCCCGCCTTCTCGAGCGTGTCGCCGTTGGGTGACTTGATGTCCTTGGCCGCCGGCTTGCCTTCCATCCAGTAGGCCCACTCGTAGGGCTCCATCTTGGCCTTGGCGGTCTCGAGCACCGCGCTGTAGTAGCCCTGGCGATTGAGGTAGGCGCCGGCCCAGCCGTCGAGAAACCAGTTGATGAACTCGTAGGCGCCGTCGAGCTTCTTGCCCGAGAGCGTGGCCGGCAGGCCGAAGCCCGCGGCCCACGCGCGATAGCCTTCCTTCAGCGGCTGGAAGGTGCAGGCGATGCCTTTCGAGCGCACGGCCGTGACGGCGGGCGACCACATCGACTGGATCACGACCTCGCCCGAGGCCATCAGGTTGACGCTCTCGTTGAAGTCCTTCCACAGGCTGCGGAACTGGCCGGCCTTCTTGGCTTCGATCAGCGTCTTGATCGTGAGGTCGATCTCCTTCTTCGTCATGTTCCCCTTGTCGGGGTACTTGTAGAGGCCCATCGACTCGACCACCATCGCCGCATCCATGATGCCGATCGACGGGATGTTGAGGATCGCGGTCTTGCCCTTGAACTCGGGGTTGAGCAGTTCCTTCCAGCTCTCGATCGGCCGCTTGATCAGGTCGGGCCGGATGCCGAGGGTGTCCGCGTTGTAGACGGTCGGAATCAGGCTCATGTACTGGGTCGGCGATTTGGCGAACACCTTGCTCTTCTCGCCTTCGAGGTAGATCACCTTCTTGGGCGCCGTGCCCTGGTCACCGACCGGCTTGCCCGCCACCATGCCGGTGGTGAAGAGCGTCGTGATCTTGTCGGCGTTCTTGATCCGCTTGGTGTCGATGCCTTTCAGGTTGCCGGTCGGCACGATCTTCTTCAGCGAGAAGTACTCGGTGTCGATCAGGTCGAAGCTGTTCGGCGAGGTGACGGCGCGCTTGGTCACCTCGTCGGTATTCACGGCGACGTACTGGATCTCGATGCCGGTGTCGGCCTTGAACTTGTCGGCGATCGCCTTGTCCTGGTTGACCGCGGTGCCGAGGTAGCGCAGCACGATCTTGTCCTGCGCATGGACGGCAGGGAACATGCCGGTCGCGAACACGCCGGCGGCGCCCTTGAGCAGGGTGCGGCGGCGCGCGCCGGTGTCCAGCGGGGCGGGAGTCTTGCTATCGGCTTCGGTCATGTCGGTCTCCGGTTTGTCGTGGGGCAGGAATCAGGCAGCGAGGGGATGGACGTCGGCGTCGTCCCAATGCGCGCAGGTGCCGTCGCCGGGCTGCCACGGTGCGGCGTCGAAGCTTGCTTCAGGCAGCAGCACGCTCAGCTCGGCGACGGCCTCGCTCGCCAGCGTGACCAGCACATGCGTGCCCTGGTACTCGACGCCGCGCACCGTCGCCGGCACCGCGTTCGCGGCGGCCGACATCGGCACCTGGCTGAGGTGGGTCTTGTCGGTGCGCACCGCGGCCTTGCCACCGGCGCTTCCGGGGATGACGTTGTGACCACCGATGAAGCGCGCCACGAACTCGGTGCGCGGCGCGTTGAACACCTCGTGCGGCGAGCCCTGCTGCTCGATCTTTCCCTGGTTCATGACGACGACCAGGTCGGCCAGCGCCATCGCTTCTTCCTGCGAGTGCGTGACATGCACGAAGGTCATCGACAACTTCTTCTGCCACTCCTTCAGCTCGGCACGCATGCGGATGCGAAGGAACGGGTCGAGCGCGGAAAGCGGCTCGTCGAGCAGCAGCACCTGGGGTTCGTTGATCAGCGCCCGCGCCAGGGCGACGCGCTGTTGCTGGCCGCCCGATAGCTCGGCCGGCCGGCGGTGCGCCAGCGCGCCGAGCGAGACGCGGTCGAGCAGGTCGCGCGCGCGGGCGTGCCGCGCTTCTTTCGCGACGCCGCGCATCTTCAGGCTGAAGGCGACGTTGTCCAGCGCATCGAGGTGCGGAAACAGGGCGTAGCTCTGGAACATCATCGCCGTGCCGCGCTTGGCGGTGGGCAGATTCGTGATGTTGCGCGGGCCGAGCAGGATGTCGCCCTCGTCCACGCTCTCGTGGCCGGCGATCATGCGCAGCGTCGAGGTCTTGCCGCAGCCCGAGGGGCCGAGCAGGCAGCAGTACTTGCCGGCGGCGATCTTCAGGTCGATCCGGTCCACGGCGGTCGTGTCGCCGTAGTGCTTCACCGCGTGAACGAGTTCGAGGTCGGCGCTGCTCATGGATCGTGTCCCGGCCGAGGTGCGTGCAACACCCGTGCCAGGGGCATCGGCCCAGGCTCGATCCGGTCCGTGGTAAGTTCGTCTCGACGACGCAAATCAGCCATGGCAACACTTCCCGGCCTGCCCCAAACCGACGAGCCCGAGCCCGATGCGCTGCCCGTCGAGCCCGACGACGGAACCTCGATCCCTGGCCAACCGCCCGAGCAGCCGCCCGGTCACGAGCCGACGCACCCTCTCAAGGCGTGACGTAGGCCCGTCCGGAGCCGGGCGGGACCGGGTCTTTCCCGCACTTGGCACGCCCCGGCCGGGAGCACAATCCGGGCGCGCTTTCCGGCGCCTTTGGGCAAGTTGCCGATGATTCGTGTCTGGGCATTCGTGGTCGTGGTCATCGCCGCACTCGGCGTTGCGGCTTGGTGTTCGGACTTCGTGACGATGCAGGGCGAGCGCACCGTCTACACGGTCGAGTGCCGTAGTGGCGGCTGGCAAGCCGACCGCTGCACGGGCCATCTTCTGGCGGGTCATCGCTATCGCTATCGCGTCCTGAGGCCGCACAGCGAAGTCGTCTTCTGGACCGTCGGAACGAACGAGCCTTCAGGCAAGTTCGGCGAGTGCACGATCCAGGACGGGCGCAACTGGCAGTGCAAGCCCAATGGCGATGCGGCCCGCTCGATCACCTTGCAGATGGCCGAAGGCACGCCGGTCGCCGGGCCGGTCAACGTGACGCGCTCGTTCCGCGCCGTGTCCAAATGGCGCTGGCTGCTCTTGCAGCGAGGCTGGGGCGAAGACGCCGTCGTACCCCCGGCGCTGGCGGTTGCGCCGGCCGCCTGAAGCGCGCTCCTTGCCGCCAGGCCGGCGCAGCGGGCCGTGCGGGAAAACGTGAGAAGGGCCGATCGGTAACGATCGTTACCATCTGCCGGAGCCCCGGCCCCTGCCGGGCGGCGCTGCGAGGTAGCCCTTGAAATCGCGTCCGAAGATCGAGGAGTGGATCGGCGTCGCCTGCATGGCCGTGCTCACCCTGATCACGCTCGGCAACGTCCTGACGCGCTACTTCAGCGACGAGTCGTTTGCATGGACCGAGGAGATCTCGGTCTTTCTCATCGTCGTCATGACGCTCGCCGGCGCGGCCGGCGTGGCCGGGCGCGACGGCCACATCCGGATCGAGTACTTCTATGACGGCGGCGGCATGGCACGACGTCGCATCCTGCGCGTGCTGGCGGCTGCGGCGACGGCGCTTGTCTTCATCGTTCTCGCGGTGCTGTTCGGCGTGACGCTGGCCGGCGAAGTGCGCTGGAACGAAACCTCGATGGGCCTGGGCGTGCCGCGCTGGTGGTTCACCGGCGCGATCCCGCCGCTCTGCCTGGCGATCGCGCTGCGTGCTGCCTGGGCCGGGCGGCAGGCGTGGCGCCAGCCGGCGACGCCGGGCGCGTCGGCAGAGATCGAGGCGCATCTGTGACGCAACGCGCTCGCGCATGATCGCGACGCTGCTGGTCGTGCTGTTCGTCGGCCTGATGCTGGCCGGCGTGCCGATCGCCGTCGCGCTCGGCCTCGGCGGCATGGTCGCGATCGCCGCGGCGAACGCAAGCTCGCCGTGGTGGGGCTTGCTCGCGGCGCCGCAGAACATGCACGCGTCGATCGCCAAATACCCGCTGCTGGCCCTGCCGATGTTCGTGCTCGTCGGCTCGATCTTCGATCGCTCGGGCGTTGCCCGGCGGCTCGTCAGTTTCGCGCAAGCCTGCGTCGGGCACGCGCCGGGCATGCTGCCGATGGTGGCGATTCTCGTCGCCATGCTGCTCGGCGGCATCTCGGGTTCGGGCCCGGCGACGGCTGCGGCAGTCGGTGGGGTGATGATCCTCGCGATGTCGAAGGCAGGCTATCCGTCGGCGTTCTCGGCGAGCATCGTCGGCGCCGCGGCGGCGACCGACATCCTGATCCCGCCGTCGATCGCCTTCATCGTCTACAGCGTCAATGTGCCCGGCGCCTCGGTGCCGGCGCTGTTCGCCGCCGGCATGGTGCCCGGCATCCTCGCCGGCCTTGCCCTGATCGTCCCGGCGGTGCTCATCTCGCGCAAGCACGGCTTCGGCGAAGCGGGCCGCAACGCGCCGCGTCCGCCGTTCTGGCGCTCGCTGCGCGAGGCGGCCTGGGGACTGGCCGCGCCGGTGCTGATCCTGGGCGGCATGCGCGTCGGCTGGTTCACGCCGACCGAGGCGGCGGTCGTCGCCGTGGCCTACGGTCTGTTCATCGGCATGGTGGTCCATCGCTCGATCTCATGGCGCGACCTCTATCCGATCTTCCGCGAAGCGAGCGAGGTCTCGGCGGTGATCATGATCGTGCTCGCGCTGGCCGGCATCTTCGCCTACTCGGTCAACACGCTCGGCATCGCCGACCCGCTGGTCGCCTGGATCAAGGACCTCGGCCTCGGGTCGACCGGCACCCTGATCCTGCTCTTCGTCGTCATGGCGGTGCTCGGCATGGTGCTCGACGGCGTCTCGATCTTCCTCGTCTTCCTGCCCTTGCTCTACCCGTTGATGATCGCCTTCGCCTGGGATCCGGTCTGGTTCGGCGTGCTGCTGACGATGAAGATCGCGATCGGCCAGTTCACGCCGCCGATGGCGGTCAACCTGATGGTGGCGTGCCGGATCGCCCGCGTGCGCATCGACGAGACCATTCCCTGGGTCGGCTGGCTGATCGTGTCCTTCGTCGCCGCCACCCTCGTCGTCATGTTCGTTCCCGAGGTCGCGCTCTGGCTGCCCCGGCGTCTCGGCTATTGATTTCTCGTTTCCGCCTTGCAAGGAGCAATCCCATGACCACCCGTCGACACGTTCTTCATTCCCTCGGTGCCGGTGCCGCCGCGCTCGGCCTGCCCCGATTCGCCCACGCGCAGGGCAGCTACAAGGCCGAGTACAAGATGTCGACGGTGGTGCCGCCGGCGTTCGCCTGGGGCAAGGGCGGCGAGATCTTCCTGACCCTGGTGAAGGAGCGTACGAACGGGCGCATCGTCATCAAGCAGTACCCGGGCGCCTCGCTGGTGCAGGGCCAGCAGGACCGCGAGTTCTCGGCGATGCGGCAGGGCGTGATCGACGTGCTGTGCGGCGCGCCCATCAACTGGACCTCGACCGTGCCCCAGCTCGGCGTCTTCACCTTGCCGTTCCTGATGCCCGACCACAAGGCCTGGGATGCGGTGATGGGCAACGAGTCGCTGATGAAGGACTACTTCGAGATGGTCCGAAAGGCCGGTGCCGAGCCGCTCTCGGTGGGCGAGACAGGCTACCGGCAGATCAGCAACAGCAAGCGACCGCTGATCAGGCCCGACGACCTGAAGGGACTCAAGATCCGCGTCGTCGGCAGCCCGATGTACGGCGAAATCATGACCTCGATGGGCGCGAACCCGACCTTCATGAGCTTTGCCGATGCCCAACCGGCCCTGGCCTCGGGCGCGATCGACGGGCAGGAGAACCCGCTCGAGGTCTTTCTCGCCGCCAAGATCCACACGCTGGGCCAGAAGTACGTGACCAAGTGGAACTACTCGAACGACATCCTGCTGTTCGCGATCGCCGCGCCGGTCTGGGCGAGCTGGACGCCGGCCGACCAGAAGATCGTGCGCGAGGCCGCGCTCGACGCGGCCAAACAGCAGACGCTGCTCGTGCGCAAGCTCTTCGCCGAGGACGTCGAGCGCGTGTCGGCGCTCGGGGTCGCGGTCCACGTGCCGACCGCCCCCGAGATGGACGCGTGGCAGATCGCGGCGCGCCGGCCCTACGCGCGCTACAAGGCGCAGACCGAGCCGCGCCTCGTCGGCAAGATCGAGGAGATCGTCGCCAGGACGCGCAAGGCATGAACAAGGGCAAGGTCGTCCTGCCGATGGACGACTCGATCTTCTTCAAGCTGGTTCGCGTCGTGAACCTGACGGCGCGGCCGTTCGCCGAATCGATCGGCCGCGCCAACCGTCTTTCGCTCAACGAGTGGCGCGTCATGCTCGTTCTCGCCAGTCATCCTGGCGCCGCCGCGCAGGAAGTGGCCTTGCACACGGGCCTCGACAAGATGACGGTGAGCCGCGCTCTGGCCGGACTGGCGCGGCATGGCCGGCTCGTGAAGAAGCTCGACCCGGCCGACAAGCGGCGCACTTGCCTCTGGCTCAGCGCGGCCGGCCAGCGCGTCTACGAGAAGGTCGGTGTCAGCGGCAAGGCGCGCGAAGGCCAACTGTTCTCGGCGGTCGGGCACATCGACCAGGAGCACCTGGCACGAACGCTCGACACGCTGATCGCGACGCTGCTCGCCGCCGACGCGGAGCCCACGTGAGGAGATTCAGAACCCGAACAGGTTCGCTTCGGCCCCGCGCGACGACCAGCTCTCGCGGCCCTCGGCCCACAGCAAGGCGAGCGCGCCGAACGGCGAGTCGATGCGGACCGTCGCGCCCGGCTCGATCACGACGAAGCAGTTCGCGTACGCCTTCTGGCCGTTGACCGCGATCTCGCCGCCGCGGATCCACAGCTCGACCCA
>JBDTNU010000068.1:0-13323 GCA_039933535.1 Caldimonas sp.
CGTCACCGTCGCCCGGACCCAGACCACCTCGCCGGCCTTCGTGATGCAGCGCTTGTGACGCCTGTACATCGGGATCTCGCCGCGCACCAGTTGCGCTGTCAGCGCTTCGTCGTTGCCCGCGTCCTCCGGATGGGTCAGCTCCGCCGGTGCGAGCGCGGCGAGTTCCCCGTCGCTGTAGCCGGTCAGCTCGCAAAAGCGCGGATTGGCCTGGATCACGCGGCCCGCGAGGTCGGTGTAGACGACACCGATCGGGACGTTGTCGAGAATGTTTCGAAAGCGCTGTTCGCTGGCGCGCAGCGCTGCCTCGGCCACGTGGCGTTCGCCGACTTCAGCGCGCAGGGCCGAGGTTCTGTCGCGCACCGCACTCTCGATGCGGCGGGTTCTCCCGGTCGTGATGAGGAGCGACGCGCCGAGCATCGCCGCCGAAAGAAGGCCTGCCGCCGAGAAGGCCCACGCGCTGTGGTCGCCGCCGTCTGGAACGTCCTGCGGATTCGCCGAGACGCGCAAATCCCACTGCCGGCCGGCAAATGCGAGCGGACGCTCGTGAACCAGCGGAAGCGGCGCGGCGTCACAGCCGGCGCGGCCCGCCACCCTCTGCCGGCTCGCCGTTGGAGTCGCGTCGACGATGCACACGTCGAGGTAGGCTGGCACCTTGCCGGCGAGGCTAGCGAACTGCTCGTCCATCGCCAGCGAGACGAAAACGACGCCGCGAAAGCCGGCCCGGCGCTCGGACGGCGTCGTCGCCTCGCCCTCGTAGATCGCCTGGTAGACCACGATGCCCGTCTGCCGATCGCCCGCGCTTTGCTGGGTCAGGTGAAAGCCCGCCGTCGCTGCCGGCCGACCGGATTCGATCGCGGCCATGATCGCCGCGCGCGCCGTTGGAATCGACATCGCGTTGACGCCCAGGGCGGCCGAGTTTTCCCGAAGCGGCTCGATCTGGCGGATCGCGACCACGTCGCCGCCTTCGAGCTTGGATTCGGCGACGAGCGGAGCCACGGCCGCAGCTCCTTCGCCTGCCGTACCGGCGGGACGATCGAAGACGCGGTAGCCGAGAGCGCCCTCCGCGCGAGCCCGCGCCTCGAAGGCCGGCACGTCCTCGCGGCGAACCCGCTCGCTCCATCCCATCGCACGCACCGCTCCGCCGCCAAGCCAGCTCTCGGTGGCAGTGCGCATCTCCACGCGGGTGAGTTGCCGGGTCACGCCGAATACGCCGCGCAGGGCCTCGAGGGCGCGCAGCGGCTCCTTGAGCTGAGTCGCCAGGATCAGCGAAGCGCTGGACGCATCATGGTCGAACGAAGCACGCACCCGCTCGGCATTCCAGCGCCCGACCTGAATGATGCCGAGACCGAAGAAGACGGTGACGAGCGAGAGCGTGAGCCCGACCGGGATGCGGCGCGGCGCCCATTCCGAAGCGGGCCGGCCGATCAGCGTCAGGGCGACCGGTGCCGCGATCAGCAGGCCGGCCAGGTCGCCGATCCACCAGGTGCCCCAGGTGACGACGAGTGCGCCCTTGGCGATGAAGCCCGAGGCGTGCAATATCGCCGTCGCCGCGCTGGCCGAGACGATGCTGCTGGCAACGCACGCGGCGATGAAGCGTGCCACGTCGCCGGGCAGAGTGAGGGTGAGCGGCTGGCGCACGAATCGTTGCACCAGCGTCGCGCCCACCGCGGCCTGCAAGGCGGCGCCGATGCCGATGCCGGCCGTTGCCGCGAACGCGGCCAGATCGTGGTGACCGCGCGCCGCCGCCAGGACGGCGTTGACGCAGAACGAACCCAGCGCGACGGCGCCGAGCATGCGGCTGCCGTAGACGAGCACGCTCGCCAGCGCGATTCCTGCCGCGGGGTAGAGCGGCGACGCAAATCCGGCCGGGACGGCAAGGAGCGTCGCCGTCAGTCCCGCCGCGGTGTAGGCGAGCCACGTGAACGCGGACGGCAGGCCCCAGCTGGCCCAGGCGCCGGCGCCGGGGAACGGCGTCTTCGAAGCTTCGGAGAGTGGCATGGGCGATCAGCGCTCGGCCGTCGGCTGGTCGGCTCGGGCCGGCGAACGATAACCGGCTGTGCGCTCGAAAGGCCCGGCTCTCCGGCGCCATCAGGCCCGATCGCGCTGCTTTGTACCGGTCTCAGGCGCCCCAGCGCAAGGCCGACGTGTGCACCGGCGCGTCCCAGAGTGCCAGCGTGGCCGGGTCGGCGGCACTGACGGTGATGGAGCAGCCCGCCATCTCGAGCGAGGTGACGTAGGGGCCGGTCAGGTAGCGCACGACCTTGATGCCGGCGGCGCCCAGGATCTTGCGTGCCGCATTGACCATCCCGTAGAGCTCGAGCAACGGCGTGCCGCCGAAACCGTTGACGAGCAGTAGCACCTCCTGACCGGGCTTGAGCGACAAGTCCTTGAGGATCGCGCCCGTCAGCTCGGCAGCGATGTCGTCGGCCGAGGCGAGCTTGACGCGGCGGCGGCCCGGCTCGCCGTGGATGCCGACGCCCATTTCCATCTCGTCGACGCCGATCTGGAAGGTCGGCTTGCCGGCCGCGGGAACGGTGCACGACGTGAGCGCGACGCCCATCGACGCGGTCGCCTTGTTGACCGAGTCGCCAAGCGCCTTGAGCGCGGCCAGGCCGTCGCCGCGCTCCGCCGCCGCGCCGACGATCTTCTCGACGATCAAGGTGCCGGCGACGCCACGCCGGCCGGTCGTGTAGGTGGAGTCTTCGACCGCGACGTCGTCGTTGACGATCACGGTCGCGTTGTCGCAAGCCACCATCTCGGCGGCCATCTGGAAATTCATCATGTCGCCGGAATAGTTCTTGACGATGAACAGCACGCCGGCGCCGGTATCGACCGCTTGCGCTGCCGCGAGCATCTGGTCCGGCGTCGGCGAGGTGAAGACCTGGCCGGGGCAGGCCGCGTCGAGCATGCCGAAGCCGACGAAGCCGCTGTGCAGGGGCTCGTGGCCGGAGCCGCCGCCCGAGATCAGCGCCACTTTTCCGTCCTTGAGCGATCGGCGCCGAACGAAGGCGCGCGCCTCGCCGAGAGTCACGATGTCCGCGTGTGCGGCGGCAAAGCCGTCCAGCGATTCGGAGAGCAGCGAATCGACATTGTTGATGAGCTTCTTCATGGACGTGCTTTCAGGCTGAGGAAGAACCGGCCTTCGCCGGCTGCGGGTCGAGGCAGTCACAGATCGCACCGACGATCAATGCCATCGAACGCGAACCCGGATCGACGTGGCCCAGCGCGCGCTCACCGAGAAAGGACGCCCGGCCGCGGATCGCGTCCATCTGCGCGGTGGCCTCGGCGCTCGTGAACGCGCACTCGCGGACCCGGGCGACCAGATCCGGGCCGCCGGCGGCGAGCACCTTCTGCACCGGGTCGAGCACATCGAGGAGCGTCTTCTGGCCGACCTCGGCCTTGCCCAGGCGGGTCAGCGCCTTGATCGCCGCATCGAGCGCGCGCGCCAGCGCCGACGCCGCGGCCGGCTCGGGCAACTCCTTGCCCAAGGTCATCAGCAACGTACCGAAGACCGGGCCCGAGGAGCCGCCGATCGTCGATATGCAGGTCGAGCCCATCGCCCGCAACGCCTCGTTGAGCGTCTGGCCGGCAAGGGCGTCGAGCTTGCCCTGGATCGCCAGCGCGCCCCGGCGCATGTTGATGCCGTGGTCGCCGTCACCGATCGCCTGGTCGAGCGCTGTCAGCTCCTCGACGTGGTCGATCAGCGTCCGGGTGACACTGCGGATGAGGTCGGCGTGACTGGTGGCCATAGGCTGCTCGCTCAGTGCTGTGGCGCGCCGTGCTCGGCAAAGATCTGCACGATCACGAACCGATGGCCGGCGCAGGCAACGACGTCGCTAGACGTTGAACAGGAAGTTCAGCACGTCGCCGTCCTTGACGACGTACTCCTTGCCTTCGGAGCGCATCTTTCCCGCGTCCTTGGCGCCGTGCTCGCCCTTGAAGGCGATGTAGTCGGCGAAGGCGATCGTCTGGGCGCGGATGAAGCCGCGCTCGAAGTCGGTGTGGATCACGCCGGCCGCCTGCGGTGCGGTGTCGCCGACATGGATCGTCCAGGCGCGGACCTCCTTCACCCCGGCGGTGAAATACGTCTGCAGCCCGAGCAGGCCGAATGCGGCGCGGATCAGCCGCGCCAGGCCCGACTCGGTCTGGCCCATCTCGGCGAGGAACATCTGCCGGTCCTCGTCGCTCATGTCGGCGAGCTCGGCCTCGGTCTTGGCGCTGATGACGACGACCGGCGCATGCTGCTTCGCCGCCACCTCGCGCAAGCGCTCGAGGTGCGGGTTGTTCTCGAAGCCGTTCTCGGCCACGTTGGCGACGAACATCGCCGGCTTGGCGGTGATGAGGCAGAGCGGCTTCAGCACCACCAGCTCTTCCTTGCTGAAGGCGATCGAGCGCACCGGCCGAGCCTGATCGAGCGCGGCATTGCATTTCTCGAGCACCTCGACCAGGCGCTTGGCCTCCTTGTCGTTGCCCGACTTCGCGACCTTGATCGATCTCGCGAGCGTCTTCTCGACGGTCGTGAGGTCGGCCAGGCACAGCTCCGTCTGGATCACCTCGATGTCGGAGACCGGGTCGACCTTGCCGGCGACGTGGATCACGTTCTCGTCGTCGAAGCAGCGCACGACGTTGACGATCGCGTCGGTCTCGCGGATGTGGGCGAGGAACTGGTTGCCCAGGCCTTCGCCCTTCGACGCGCCCGCGACCAGGCCTGCGATGTCGACGAACTCGACGATCGCCGGGACGATCTTCTCCGGCTTGACGATCGCCGCCAGCTGCGCCAGCCGCGGGTCGGGCAGCTCGACGATGCCGACGTTCGGCTCGATCGTGCAGAACGGATAGTTCTCCGCCGCGATGCCGGCTTTCGTGAGGGCGTTGAAGAGGGTGGACTTGCCGACGTTGGGCAGGCCGACGATGCCGCACTTGAGGCTCATGAAGAAAGGATCTCGGCAGCAGGGGAGCCGATGATTTTAGTCGGCTGGGACTGCCACGCCGACCGAGGGAAAATGCCGGCCATGACGATCGCCAAGGGGCTCTTCCGGGCCGAAGACGGCGCGCTGCGCTGCTTCTGGTGCCAGGCCAGCCCGACCTACCAGCACTACCACGACAACGAGTGGGGCTTTCCCGTCACCGACGACACGCGCCTGTTCGAAAAGCTCTGCCTCGAAGGCTTCCAGGCCGGCCTGAGCTGGCTGACCATCCTCAACAAGCGCGAAGCATTTCGCCGCGGCTTTGCGGGGTTCGACGCCGCCCGCATCGTCGGCTTCAAGGAGCCCGACATCGAACGGCTTCTCGGCGACGCCGGCATCGTGCGCCATCGCGGCAAGATCGAGTCGACGATCAACAACGCCAGGCGTGTGCTCGAATTGCGCGAGGAGTTCGGCTCGCTCTCCGCCTACGCCTGGCGCTTCGAGCCGCAAGCGCGCTCACGTCCGAAGCGATTGACGCTCGCCGCCCTGAAGAAGCTGGGCACGTCCACGGAGTCGATCGCGATGTCGAAGGACCTGAAGAAGCGCGGCTGGAGCTTCGTCGGCCCGACCACGGTCTATGCCTTCATGCAGGCGATGGGCCTGGTCAACGACCACATCGAGGGCTGTCATGTGCGCGCACTCGCCGCGCAGGCGCCGCGGCCCCGACCCTGAGCCTGCCTCACCGGTCTTCCTTGCCTACACTTGCTTCGTCGCTACCGGAGGCCGACATGACGGCATTGCAGACGCTCGCGTCGCACACCAAGGATCTCGGTGGCGGCTTCACCGTTCGACGGCTCCTGCCACAGGCCGACCGGCGCTCGGTCGGCCCGTTCGTCTTCTTCGATCACTTCGGGCCGATAGACGTCGCGCCCGGTTCCAACTACGACGTCCGTCCGCATCCACACATCGGCCTGGCCACGCTCACCTACCTGCTCGACGGCGCGATGATGCATCGCGACTCGACCGGCGTGGTCCAGCGCATCGAGCCCGGCGCTGTCAACTGGATGTCGGCCGGACGCGGCATCGTCCACTCCGAACGCGGGCCCAAGGACTTGCAGTCGGAGACCTACCGCAATCACGGCCTGCAGCTCTGGATCGCTCTGCCCGAGGCCGACGAAGAATCGGCGCCCTCGTTCCAGCACGCGCCGGCTGCCAGCATTCCGCAGGTGCGACTCGACGGCGCCGTGGTGCACGTCGTCGTCGGCTCGGCGTTCGGTGCGATCTCCCCGGTCGAGACACGCTCGCCGACCCTGGCGCTCATGTTCGACTTCGATGTCGCTTCGGGGCACGAGATCGAGCTGCCCGAGCTCGCTTCCGAGCGCGCCCTCTACGCGCTCGACCACCCCTTCGAGGTCGACGGCGAGAAGATCGACGAGTTCATGATGGTCGTCCTGCCCCCGGGGACGTCGCACAAGCTGGCCGCGCCGCGCGGTGGTCGCATCGTGCTGGTCGGCGGCGAGCCCCTCGGCCATCGCTTCGTCTCATGGAACTTCGTCTCGAGCCGGCGCGAGCGGATCCAGAAGGCCGAAGCCGACTGGGAAGCGCAACGCTTCGACCGCATCCCCGGCGAGACCGAGTTCATTCCGCTGCCGGCACGCCACCCTTGACGCCCGTCGCCGCGGATTCGCGCGGCGATGCGGCTGGCCACAGCATCATGGCGTTGCCGAGCGCCGCGAGCGCCGCGCCGAGTGCGGTGAGCCAGTCCGGGCGAAAGCCCTCGAAGGCGAGCGAGACGACGAGCGCGATCAAGGGCGTCATCACGCCGACGGTTCCCGCCGGTCCTGGCCCGAGCCGATCCTGCAAGGTCAGGAAGCAGGCGAACGCGAGCACCGATCCGAACAGCGAAAGCCAGGCCAGCGAGAGCCACCAGCTCGCCGCGCTCGGCAACACGAACTCGCGGCCCACAACGAGTGCAACGACGGCCGCTGCGGCGGCACCGTAGAGCATGCCGAAGCCCATCGCCGGCAGCAGGGGCACACCGAGCTGCCGGTTGCGACTTGCCACGAGACTGCCGACGGCCGAGAGCAGAACCGAAGCGACCGTGAACAAGGCGCCGAGCGTCCCGCGCTCGTCGGCCGCGGGCCGCGCGATCTCCGGCCAGAAGATCAACGCGACCCCAGCCAGGCCGAGCACGCCGCCGACGATGAACCGCCCGCCGATCGCAATGCCGAAAAGGGCTGCGGCGCCGAGCCCGGTGATCAGCGGCGAGGCCGAGTAGCCGACGGCGACCAGGCCCGAGGCGATGAAGCGCTCGGCGTGATAGACGCAGACGTACGACACGCCGTAGAGGAAGCATCCTTGCAGCGCGAGCGCCACGTGCGCTCTCGCCCTATAGCGGAGTCGCTCGCCGCGCCACAGCGCAAACGCGAGCACGGTCACGCCGGCGATCGCGAAGCGAAGCGCGACACCGTATTCGGGCGCCAGGTCGGAAAGCTGGTACGTGATCGCGTGCCAGGTCGTGCCCCAGACCCCGACGCAGACGGCGAACAGCTGCCAGTTCTTGAAGCGCTGCACGCGCTCAGTCGAACGCGTAGCTCGCACGCCCTTGGGCGCCCGTGCGCAGGCTCCGGTCGAAGCCCTCGACGATGACCGCGTTCATGCCGAAGGTCAGCGCGCCGTCGAGGCGCTGGTCGGCGCGGTATTGCGCGAGCACGTCGCCGACGCCGTGGCCGGAAATGCCCGTGCGCGGCTCGACATCGGGAATGCTGCAGCGTGCGCACGGCTTGACGAGCTTCAGCCGGACCGGCCCCTCGCCGGTCTCGAAGGAGATCTCGTCGAGATGGTCCTCGCCATGCGCATCGAGGCCGCCCAGCACGAGGTTGGGCCGAAAGCGCGCCATCGTCACGGCTGCTTCGCCGGCTAGCGCCAGTCGGCGATTGACCTCGGCGAGCGAGGCGCTAGACACCACGAGCAGGGGAAAGCCGTCCTGGAACGAGGTCTCGGCTTCGATCGCGCCCGTCCATTGCCGGCTCGCGATGCGCCTGGTCTCGGGATCGAAGCGGGCCAGGCGCAGCGGCTGGCCCAGGAAGTCGCTGAACCACTGTGCACAGAGCGGCCCCATGTCGTACGCCGCCACGGTGTCGTTCCAGACCCGGACCTGGCAACGCCCTTCGACGCGGTCGAGCGCGACGTGCAGCGCCAGCATGCCGGGCGCGCGCAGGACCATCTCCTCGGTCTTCAGCGTCGGCTGGATCAAGGCCATGCGCGGCAGCTCGCGCTGCGTGACGAACTCGCCGTCCGGGCCGACCACCATCCAGGCACGGTCGAGGTCGAAGCCGGTCTCGACCAACAGGGCTTCGGCGGGCGTCGTGCCGGCGCAGGACTTGATGGGATGGACGTGAACCGATTCAAGGGTCACGGCGATGTCGTTGTCGTCGCTTGCGGTCATGGAGGCGGTCGGTCGAGGGTCCGGAGGGCTGGCGATTGTCGCGCGAGCGCTCCCTACAATCGCGGCCATGCCTTCCTTCGATGTGCAGGTCGCCGGCGCCGGCATCGTCGGCAAGAGCCTGGCGCTCGCGCTGGCCCGACTGGGCCTCTCGGTGGCATTGCGTGGCGCGCCGACGCGAGGCACACCGCGTGACGACGTTCGCGCCTATGCGCTCAACGCGGCGTCCATCGACTTGCTGAAGAGCCTCAAGGTCTGGGACGCGTTGCCCGTGCACACGACCACTGCCGTCCGCGACATGCTCGTGCGCGGCGACGTGGCCGGCGCCGAGCTCGAGTTCTCGGCCTGGCAGCAGCGGGTCGGCGAGCTCGCCGTCATCACCGATGCAGCCGCGCTCGAGTTCGAGCTCGACGCGGCACTGCGTTTCGCGCCGCACGTCACGCGCGTCGACGGCGACGTTCCCGCCAGTCTGGTCGCTCATTGCGAAGGGCGCGCCGCCGCGGCGTTGAAGTCGCTTGGTGCCGGTTTCGAGCAACAGCCTTACGGCCAGAAGGCGATCGCGGCGCGGCTGGTGGCTTCGCGTCCGCACGGTCACGTCGCGCGGCAGTGGTTTCGCGTTCCTGACGTCCTGGCGCTGCTGCCCTTCGACCAGCCCGAGCCAGCGCGCTCTTACGCCCTCGTCTGGTCGCTGCCGAACGCGCGCGCCGACGAGCTTCTGGGCGCGGATGCCGTGACGTTCGAGCGCGAGCTCGGCCTCGCCACCGGCGGCGAAGCGGGCGAGCTCGGGCTTGCGTCCGATCGCGCCGCCTGGCCCTTGCTCATCGGCAGCGCGGCCACTTGGTGCGGCCCGGGCTGGGTGCTTGCGGGCGACGCCGCGCACGTCGTTCATCCGCTTGCCGGACAGGGGCTCAATCTCGGCCTGGCCGACGTCGCCGCGTTGGTATCCGTGATCGGCGAGCGTGAGTCCTGGCGCGGAGTCGGCGACGAACGGTTGCTTCGGCGCTACGTACGGCAGCGCGCCGCGGCCACGTCGGCGATGCTGCGCATTACCGACGGATTGCTGCGTTTGTTCGCCGAGGACGCTGCGCCGATTCGCGAACTCCGCAACAATGGCCTGACTCTCGTCAACCGAATTCCGCCCCTGAAGCGCTGGCTCGCCGCGCGGGCGCTCGACACCTGACTTACGCTATGAACAACATTTTTCGCACCTTCGTCGCCCTCGCGCTCGCGGCCTGTCTCGTCCCTGCATCGTTCGCCGACGATGCCACGATCAGGAAGAACATCGCCGAGCGTCTGCCCAGCTTTCCGAAGATCGACGAAATCACCAAGACCGCGATCCCGGGGCTCTATGAGCTGCGCCTGGGCACCGACATCCGCTACACCGACGAGCAGGGCACCTACCTCATCGAAGGCGATCTGGTCGATCTGCGCACGCGCACCAATCTCACCGAACAGCGCATCGCCAAGCTGACGGCGATCGACTTCAAGACCCTGCCCCTCAAGGACGCGATGGTCTGGAAGCAGGGCACGGGCGAACGCAAGCTCGTCGTCTTCGCCGATCCGAATTGCGGCTACTGCAAGAAGTTCGAGCGCGATCTCCAGGCCGTCAAGGACGTGACCGTCTACACCTTCCTGTATCCGATCCTGGGTGGCGATTCGCCCGAGAAGTCGAAGGCGATCTGGTGCGCGAAGGACAACACCAAGGCCTGGCGCGAATGGATGCTCAAGGGAACGCCTGTGACGAACAGCGCCGAATGCGACGCGTCGGCCCTGCAGCGCAACTTCGCGTTCGGCAAGAAGCACCGCATCAACGGCACGCCGGGCCTGGTCTTCGAAGACGGCAGCAGTCGTGCCGGCGCGATGGATACCGACGCGATCGAGAAGATGCTCGTCGCGAACCGCAGCAAGGGCTGAGCCGAGCGGCCGCGCCGCCGCTACATGCGGTAGCCGGGATCCTTGCGATCGACGAGCCGTTGCAGGGCGGCGAACGAATCCTCGCCGGCGCCGTACTTCGGGTTGAACTGAAGTGAATCGGCGACGCACTTCTCCAGCACCGCGCGTGGGATGGCGATCGCCTCGCCCTTGCCCTGCATCGCCAGCTGGATCTCGCACGAGCGGTTGACCAGCCACATCAGCGAGAGCGCCTGCGGCAGCGAATGGCCGATCGTCACGGGCCCGTGATTGCGCAGCAGCAGAACCGGGCGCCCCTCGGCACTGCGCAGGATGCGCGCGCCTTCGTCGGCGTGCACCGTGATGCCCTCGAAGTCGTGATACGCCACCTTGCCGTAGAGCTGTGCGGCGTAGAAGTTGGTGAACGCCAGCCCTTCCTTCAGACAGCAGACGGCTTGCGTCGCCGTCGTGTGGACGTGCATCACGCAATGCGCGTCGGGCAGGGTCGCGTGGATCGCGCCATGGAAGGTGATGCCGGCCGGGTTGATCGGCCAATCGGAGTGGCCGACGATGGTTCCTTCCAGGTCGACCTTGACCAGGTTGGAGGCGCAGACCTCCGAGTAGTGCAGGCCGAAAGGGTTGATCAGGTAGTGCCCATCTTCGCCCGGCACGCGCAGCGAGATGTGGTTGTAGATCAGCTCGGTCCAGCCGAGGTGGTCGAAGATGCGGTAGGCCGCAGCGAGCTGGATGCGCGCTTCCCATTCCTCGGGGCTGAAGCGGGCGGGGCGGATGAAATTCATGTTGTGACTCCTATGCGTACTTCAGCTCGCCCGTCTTGCCGCGAAACACCCGGTACGAGTAGATCGTGTAAGCCGCGATCGCCGGCACCGAGATGCAGACCCCGACGAGAATGAATTTCAGCGACTCCGGGGCGCTGGCCGCCTGCCAGATCGTCAGCTGATCGATGACGACGAAAGGGTAGATGCTGTACGCCAGGCCGAGGAAGCCGAACAGGAACACACCGATCATCAGCGCGAACGGCAACCAGCATAGCTGTCCGCGAACGATCTGCGTGTTCAGCATCGCACGCACCGTGTAGAGCGCGGCGGCGGTGGAAAGCGGGATCGTGATCAGCGCGATGATTTCGGGCAGGGCGAACCAGCGGTCGCGAACGGTGGCGCTGATCCACGGCGTTGCCATCGAGATGAGGATCATGCCGGCCACGACCGGCGGCCAGGCGACCTTGGCCCAGCCGATCGCCTTTTCCTGCAGCTCGCCCTCGCTCTTCATCACCAGCCAGCACGCGCCCATCAGCACGTAGGCCATGGGCAGCGCTGCGGCGATCGCGGCGGCGAACAGCGGGTAGTTCCAGCCTTCGCCGAAGCCGCTCACGTAGCGGCCCAGCATCCAGCCCTGCGAGACCGAGGTGATCACCGAGCCGGCAAAGAGCAGCCGATCCCAGGTCGTCTTGTGCGCCTCTTTCGCCTTGACCCGGAAGTCGAAGGCGACGCCTCGCAGGACGAGCCCGATCAGCATCATCGCGACGGGCAGATAGAGCGCCTGCAGCACGATGCCGTGCGCCTTGGGGAACGCGATCAGAAGGATGCCGATGCCGAGCACCAGCCACGTCTCGTTGGCGTCCCAGAAGGGGCCGATCGAAGCGACCAGCATGTCCTTCTCCCTGGCCGTCGCGCGGTGCATCAACATGCCGACGCCGAGGTCGTAGCCGTCGCTGATGACGTAGATCAGCATCGACACGCCCATCAACGCCATGAAGATGACGGGCAGGGCGGCATCGAAGCTCATGACGCTCATCGCCCGTCCTTCATGCCACAGCCGGTTTGCCGAGCGCCGGCGAACCCGAGACGACGGCCGGTTGCGCACTGCGCTCGTCGGCCTCCTCGGCGAGCACTTCCTCGGGCTTTTCGGCCATGTACTTCAGCACGCCGACATAGGCGATGACGAGCACGATGTAGAGCACGACGTAGAGCGTCAGCGTCAGCGCGATCGTCGGCGCGGCCACCTTCGAGGCGATGTCCGCGGTGCGGATGAGCTCGTAGACGATGAAGGGCTGGCGGCCGATCTCCGTCACGTACCAGCCGCAGACGGTGGCCAGCCAGCCCGCGAAGGTCATCCCCGCAAAGACCCACAGCACGGGCCGGGGCAGCTTGGCGGCGTTCCAGCCGTGGCGCCGGTAGAGCCAGAGGCCGAACCAGCTAGTGGCGAGCATCAGCACGCCGATGCCGACCATCGCCCGGAACGCGAAGAACAACGGCGCGACGGGCGGATGTCGGCCCACGAATTCGTTCAGACCCTTGACCTCGCCATCGGCGGAATGGGTGAGGATCAGGCTGCCGAGCTTCGGGATCGCGAGCTCGAAATGGTTGCTGCGTGTCTTCTCGTCGGGCCAGGCGAACAGGCGAAGGGCCGCTCCTTTCTCGGTCTCCCAGATGCCTTCCATTGCAGCGATCTTCTGCGGCTGATACTCCAGCGTGTTCAGGCCGTGCTGGTCGCCGACGAACATCTGCACGGGGGCTGCAATCGCCGCGACGGTCAGCGCCACGCGCAGGACCCGCGGCGCCGAGCGCGCAGCGACGCGGCGCAGCAATTGCCATGCGCTCAACCCGGCGAGCAGGAACGACACCGTCAGCACCGAGGCCAGCATCATGTGCGTGAGGCGGTACGGGAACGAAGGATTGAAGATCACCGCGATCCAGCTCGTCGCGTGGTAGGAGCCTTCGGCGTCGATCGTGTAGCCGGCGGGCGTCTGCATCCAGGAGTCGAGGGCGAGGATCCAGAACGCGCTGATCGACGTGCCGGCCGCGACCAGTGCCGTCGCCATCAGGTGAATGCGCTCGCTCACGCGACCGTGGCCGAACAGCATGATGCCGAGGAAGCCGGCTTCCAGAAAGAACGCCGTCAGCACTTCGTAGCCGAGCAGCGGCCCGGCGATGTTGCCGACCTTCTCCATGAACCCCGGCCAGTTGGTGCCGAACTGAAAGCTCATGGTGATGCCGCTGACCACACCGAGCGCGAAGCTGAGCGCGAACACCTTGGTCCAGAAGCGATAGGCGTCGAGCC
>JBDTNU010000069.1:0-13223 GCA_039933535.1 Caldimonas sp.
CCACGGCCGCGAGAAGGGCTTCGAGGCGCTGTACGGCTTCTCGACGCTGAAGACGGTCGCGATCCACCACGGCTGAATCGGGAGATCAGGAATGAGACTCGCAGGAAAGATCGCCATCGTCACCGGCGCGGCGTCGGGCTTCGGTGAAGGCATCGCCAGGAAGTTCGTCGCCGAGGGCGCGAAGGTGATCGTCGCGGACCGCGACGGCGAACGTGCGGCGCGGGCCGCCGCGGCGCTCGGCGAGAGCGCGCTCGGCGTGCGCGCCGATGTCACCGTCGCTGCCGACGTGAGGGCGATGGTCGAGGCAGCGCACGCGCGCTTCGGCGGCCTCGACATCCTGGTCAACAACGCCGGCATGGGCCACGTGCCGCAGCCGCTGGAGGAGCTGTCCGAGGAGACCTTCGACCGCATCCTCGCGCTCAACGTCAAGTCGATCTATCTCGCCGCGAAGGAAGTCGTGCCGCGCTTCAAGGCGCAAAAGCGCGGCGTCATCCTCAACGTCGCGAGTACGGCGGGCGTGAGCCCGCGCCCGCGCCTGTGCTGGTACAACGCCAGCAAGGGCTGGGTCATCACCGCGACGCGGGCGATGGCGGTCGAGCTCGCGCCCTTCGGCATCCGCGTCGTCGCGCTCAACCCGGTGGCCGGCGAGACGCCCATGCTCAAGACCTTCATGGGCGAGGACACGCCCGAGATGCGCGCGAAGTTCCTCTCGACGATTCCGATCGGCCGCTTCTCGACGCCGGAGGACCTGGGCAACGCCGCCTGTTTCCTGTGCAGCGACGAGGCGTCGATGATCACCGGCGTGGCGATGGAGGTCGACGGCGGCCGCTGCATCTGAGTCCCGACAGGCGCCCCCACAGAATCGTCTGGGTGGGCGGGCTCAGAAGGTCGTCGCCAGCATGAAGGCGACCGCGGCGCCCATGACGAGCGTGGCTGCCCAGCCGAAGAAGCGATGCCGCGCCGTGATCGTGTAGTCGCCCATCAGACGTCGCGACTGCCCGATCAGCATCAGCACGACCATGATCGGCACCGAGATGACGCCGTTGACGACAGCGCTCCAGACCAGCGCCTTGATCGGATCGAGCTCGAAGACGCCCATCGCCGTGCCGATGCCGGTGGCGGCGATGATGATCAGGTAGAAGCCGCGCGCTTCGCGAAAGCCGTGCGACAGGCCGGCGCGCCAGCCGAACAGCTCGCTCACGGCGAAGGCGGCCGAGCCGGCGAGCACCGGCACCGCGAGCAGCCCGGTGCCGACGATGCCCATCGCGAATACCGCGAAGGCAAAGTCGCCGGCGACCGGGCGCAGCGCCTCGGCCGCCTGCGCCGAGGTCTGGATGTTGGTGATGCCGTGCTCGTTCAACGTCACCGCCGTCGCGACGACGATGCACAGGGCAATGACGTTCGAGAACGTCATGCCGACGAAGGTGTCCTGCTTGATGCGCGAGAGGTGCTCGATCACGTATTCCGGATGCTCGCGCAGGACGCGCGCGTTCGGCCGCCGGTGGTTGTCCTCGACTTCCTGCGAGGCCTGCCAGAAGAAGAGATAGGGACTGATCGTCGTGCCGAGCACGGCAACGACGATGGCCGCGTAGTCCTTGACCGAGACGCCGGGCGGAAAGAAGGCCCAGGGCTGGATCGACTCGATGATCGCCCGCTTCAACGGCACCGAGACGGCGAGGACCACGGCGACGTAGGCGAACAGGGCCAGCGTCAGGTACTTGAGGAGGCGCACCGTGCGCTCGTACGAGAAGTAGACCTGCGTGCCGATGCAGAGCGCGCCGAAGCCAAGAACGTAGAGCGGCTGCGGCCCGCCGGCAAGCAGCTTGACGGCCTCGGCCATGGCGCCGATGTCGGCGGCGATGTTGATCGTGTTGGCGACGACGAGCAGGCCGACCAGGCCGACCGTCAGCCAGCGCGGGCAGATCTTGCCGATATTGGTCGCCAGGCCCTCGTGGGTGACGAAGCCGATCCGTGCCGAGAGCATCTGGATGCCGATCATCAGCGGCAGCGTCAGGAACAGCGTCCAGACCAGGCCGAAGCGGAATTGCGCGCCGGCCTGCGAATAGGTGGCGATGCCGCTGGGGTCGTCGTCGGCGGCGCCGGTGATGAGGCCGGGACCGAGCCGGCTGGCGAAGTCCTTCGCCGGGAGATCGACCGGCTCCTTCCTTCGCGTCATGCGCGCACCAGCGCGTCGTCGAGCACTTCGACCCAGTGCCGTACCGGCGTCGCGGTACCGCTTTGGAGATGCTGGATGCAGCCGATGTTGGCCGAGACGATGGTCTCTGCGTCGAGCGCGGCGAGGTGGCCGAGCTTGCGATCGCGCAACGGCATCGCCAGCTCGGGCTGCAACACCGAATAGGTGCCCGCGGAACCGCAGCACAGGTGCGCTTCGTTCATGGCGACCTGCACGTCGAAGCCGAGGGCGCGCATGTGCATCTCGACGCCGCCGCGCAGTTGCTGGCCATGTTGCAAGGTGCACGGGGGGTGGAAAGCGAGGCGGGATTTCGAGGGGCGCGCCGGCATCTTTTTCGTGAGGGCGGGAACGATGTCGGGCAGCAGCTCCGAAAGGTCACGCGTGAGGTCGGCGATGCGGTTCGCCTTCTCGGCATACGCCGGATCGTGGCGCAGCGAATGGCCGTATTCCTTCACCGTCACGCCACAACCCGAGGCGTTCATCACGATCGCCTCGACATTGCCCGCCGACACCAGCGGCCACCACGCGTCGATGTTGCGCCGCATGTGCTCGAGCGCGCCCTCGTGATCGCCGCCGTGCAGGCGGATCGCGCCGCAGCAGCCGGCTTCGGCGGCAACCAGCGTCTGGATGCCGGCGGCATCGAGCACGCGCGCGGTCGCGCTGTTGATGTTCGGCATCATGGCCGGCTGCACGCAGCCCATGAGCAGCAGCACCTTGCGCGGATGCTCGCGCTGCGGCCAGCGGTGCGCACTTGCAGGCGCGGAGGCCGGCACCTTGGCCTTCAACGCAGCCGGCAGCAGGTCGCGCACGAGCTGGCCTGCTTTCATGGCCGGCGCGAACAGCGGCGACGTGAGGCCTTCCTTCAAGACCCAGCGCAGCAATCGTTCACCCGGCGGGCGAGGCACGCGCTCGTCGACGATGCGACGGCCGATCTCGACCAGGTTGCCGTACTGCACGCCAGAGGGGCAGGTCGTCTCGCAGTTGCGGCAGGTCAGGCAGCGATCGAGGTGCATCTGCGTCGAGCGCGTCGGCGCATGCCCTTCGAGCACCTGCTTGATCAGGTAGATGCGGCCGCGCGGGCCGTCGAGCTCGTCGCCGAGCAGCTGATAGGTGGGACAGGTCGCGGTGCAAAAGCCGCAATGCACGCACTTCCTCAGGATGGCGTCGGCCTCGACGCCGTCGGGCGTCGCGGCGAACTCGGGCGTGATGGCGGTCTGCATCGCTGCTGTGATCCGAAGGTTCAAAGGCCGGGATAGAGGCGGCCGGGATTGAGGATGCCGTTCGGATCGAAGCTCCGCTTGAGTCGCTCGTGGATCAGGCGCAGCGGCGGCGAAAGCGGCGCGAACGCGCCGGCCGACTTGTCGCGGCCGCGAAACAGCGTGGCGTGGCCGCCGGCAGCGGCCGCTGCATCGCGCACCAGCTGCGGCGGCAGCGAGGTCGAGAGCCAGCGTTGCGCGCCATGCCATTCGATCAGCTCGTCGCCGGCCAGCGCCAGAAAGGGCGCGGTCTGCGGCAGCGAGAGACGCCAGAGCGCGGCGTCGTGATGCATCACCGCTTCGTTCGCGGCGACGAAGAAAGGGTCGGTCTGGTCGCGCAAGCCTTGCCAGAACGGGCCGGCGGCAGCGCTCTCGATCGCGTCGCCGCCGAGCCGATGCGTCGCTTCTTCGACGGCAGCCGTCGAGCCGCGCAGGCGAACGACGAGGTTGCCGTTCCACCAGGCGCTGGCATCGAGCGGCAGCGGCTCCGTGCCCCAGGCGTGGAGCGCGGCAAGGGCTTCGGCCGGCTTCATGTCGAAGCGCAGGGTCGTCTCCGCCTCGGCCTTGGGCAGCACCTTGAGCGAGACTTCGACGATCACGCCGAGGACGCCCATCGATCCCGCGATCACGCGCGAGACGTCGTAGCCGGCGACGTTCTTGATGACGCGGCCACCGAAACGAATCAGCTCGCCCTTGCCCGACAGCAGCGCGACGCCGAGCAGATGGTCGCGCAAGGATCCAGCGCGGGCGCGCGACGGGCCCGAGAGCCCGCAGGCGACCGCGCCGCCTACAGTCGCGCCGGACGCGAAATGCGGTGGCTCGAAAGCAAGGCATTGACCGTGCTCGGCAAGCTGCGCTTCGAGCGCGGCCAGGCTCATGCCGGCCGGTGCCGTGACGACCAGCTCGGTCGGCTCGTGCTCGCACGGTCCGTCGAGAACGCGCGTGTCGAACACTTCACCGGCCGGTGCCTCGCCGTAGAAATCCTTTGTTCCACCGCCGCGCAGGCGAAGCGGCGTGCGCGATGCGTTTGCATCGAGGACGCGCTCGACGAGCGCATCGAGGCCGGGCTTCGTCGCGATCAAAACCGCGGCAGATCGGCAAACGCGACCAGGCCGCGCTTGACGTGCATCTTCCCGTACTCGGCGCAGCGCGCCAGGGTCGGGATCACCTTGCCCGGGTTGAGCAGGCCGGCCGGGTCGAAGGCGCGCTTGACGGCCAGCATCTGCTCGCGCTCGGCGGGCGAGAACTGCACGCACATCGACGAGAGCTTCTCGACGCCGACGCCGTGCTCGCCGGTCACGGTGCCTCCCATCGCCACGCTGAGGTCCAGGATCTCGGCGCCGAAGGCCTCGGCGCGGTGCAGCTCCGCGGCCTCGTTCGCATCGAACAGGATCAGCGGATGCAGGTTGCCGTCGCCTGCATGAAAGACGTTCACGCAACGCAGGCCATGCTTCTTCCCCATCTCGCCGATCGCGACCAGCATGTCGGCCAGCCGCTTCCTCGGGATCGTCGAATCCATGCACATGTAGTCGGGACTGATCCGGCCGCTGGCCGGAAAGGCGTTCTTGCGGCCACTCCAGAATTTCAGCCGCTCGGCCTCGTTCGCGCTCACGGCCAGGCGGGTCGCACCCTCGGCATTCAGCACCTCGATCATGCGTGCGACCTCGTGCTCGACCTCGGCGGCCGTGCCATCGCTTTCACAAAGCAGGATCGCGGCGGCGTCGAGGTCGTAGCCGGCGTGGACGAAGTCTTCCACCGCCGCGGTCATCGGCCCGTCCATCATCTCGAGGCCGGCCGGGATGATGCCGGCGGCGATGATCGCCGCGACGGCGTCGCCGGCCCGGCGCACGTCGTCGAAGCTGGCCAGGATGCAACGCGCGGCCTGCGGTTTCGGCAGCAGCTTGACCGTGACCTCGAAGATGACCGCGAGCATGCCTTCGCTGCCGACGACCAGCGCCAGCAGGTCGAGGCCGGGCGCGTCGAGCGCGTCGCCACCGAACTCGACCGGCTCGCCCTCGGCCGTGAAACCACGCACCTTCAGCACGTTATGCAGCGTCATGCCGTACTTGAGGCAATGCACGCCGCCCGAGTTCTCGGCGACGTTGCCGCCGATCGTGCAGGCGATCTGGCTGCTCGGGTCGGGCGCATAGAAAAGGCCATGGGGAGCAGCGGCTTCGCTGATCGCCAGATTGCGAACGCCGCATTGCACCGTGGCCGTTCGCGCCAGCCGATCGATCGCGACGATGCGGTTGAACTTGGCCAGGCTGAGGGTGACGCCGAGCGCGTTCGGCAGCGCACCGCCCGACAAGCCCGTGCCGGCACCGCGCGCGACCACCGGCACCTCGAGCCGATGGCAGATCGCCAGCACCGCCGCGATCTGCGCCTCGCTTTCCGGCAGGGCGACGACCAGCGGTTGCTCGCGGTAGGCGGTGAGGCCGTCGCACTCGTAGGGCACGGTGTCTTCGCGTTGCCAGAGAAGGGCGTGCGCCGGCAGCGCCGCGCCGAGCGCGGCCACCACTTCGGCCTGGCGTCGCGCTCGCTCGGCCGCGACCGTCGCGGCAGCGGCGAGCACGGCGACCTCGGGCGTGGCAGCGTTCATCGGCGCGTCGACGCGAGCGCTATGGCCTGGTCGCGGCGCGCTTCTTCGACGCCTTGGGCCGTGCCAGCTTCTTGCCAGCCGCGCCCGCAGCACCGAGCGCCGCGGCGCCAGCTGCGTTTGCCATCTTGACGGGCGCGCTCGCCGCTGCCTTGAAGGTCGCGGTGGCGCTGTCGATCGATTGCTTGAGCATGTTGCCGGCGAGCGTCTTGGCGGCGTCGGTGGCGCTGTCTTTCATGGCCGTCGTCGCGAGCTGCGTGAACTGGCTGGTGAGTGCGTTCCACCACTGCATCGGGTCGACGACGCCGCCGGGCGCCGGTGCGGCCTTGCGGGCTCGGCCGGCGGCCGGCGCAGCGGGCGTGGACGCGGCGGCCTCAGACGGCGTCTTCAGCTTCAGCGACTCGCGCAGGTCGCCCATCTGCACGTTCATCGTCTTCAGCGTCGACAGGGTCATCTTCTGCACTTCGAGCGCCTGGATCGTCGTCGCGAGCATGCGCGCGTTCTGTTCGAGCCAGAACTGGACGGTGCGCAGCTCGCTGATGCGCTTTTCGAGCTCGGCCGGATCGAGGGTGGGTGCAACCCACTGGCCGATGCTCGGCAACGCGGCGCCCGCGTTCTTGACCAGTCCTTGCAGGAAGTCGAAGCCGGGGACGAGTTTGGTGAAGCCGCTCGCGTCGTTCATCGTGTTGTCTCCTTCGCGCGATCTGGGTCGCCCGCGATTGTCGCCCGGTGCCGGGACTCAGCGCGAGAGACGGTCGAGCCGGGCGAGCTGCTCGTCGCTCGGCCGGTCGAGCGAGCTGTCGGCGGAAAGAAGTCGCCAGGCTTTCGCGAAGTACGGCTTCGCGGCGTCGCCTTGCTGCACGGCCAGCAGGTTTTCCGCGATCTCCTGGAAGGTATAGCCGTCGGGCTCGCCGGCGGCTGCGTTCTCGGCGTCGAGACGACGCAGGATGACCAGCGCTTCGTCGTGTCGATGCAGCGAGCGCAGGGTCCACGCGATCATCCATCGCGCGACGCGAACCTGGCCCGCGTTGCCGCCGATTCGCTCGCGCGCCGCGAGCGCGGCATGAAAGCTCGCCAGCGCCTCGTCGTAGCGGCCCGCGTCGTGCAGGCTCATGCCGATGTTGTTGGCGAGCGAGGCGTCCCAGTTGCGCGCCACCGGGTCCGCCGACGACGCAGCAACCGCCAGTGCCTTGCGATTCCATCGCATCTGCGCTTCGGGCTCGGTTTCGACCAGCGCGATCATGTGCAGCGCGTCGACCTCGAGCGCGTCGAGGCTTGCCGCATGGGCGCGCTCGGCCGCCTCTACGAATAGCGGCCGAGCCCGCTCCGCCGCTTTCGACGAGCGAAAGGTCCGGCCGCGCTCGAGCAGATAGCGAACCCGCGGCTCGGCGCCGGCGGTGGCGAGCCGCGGCTCGATGGCGTCGAGCAGGGCGTGCGCTTCGCCGAAGCTGGAACGCAGGCCGTAGGTGCGTGCGATCTGCGTCTGCAGCGTGATCGCATCGTCGGCGCCGGGGCCCGCGCTCAGCGCCTTGCGAAAGGCAGCTTCGGATGCGGCCGGATCGTTGAAGTTCCAGTACGGCGAAACGTCCATCGCTGCAGCCTCGATCGAATAGAACGCTAAGGCCAGGCCGAGTGCCGCGCGCCAAACCTGCCGCATCGCTGCCTTGACCTCAACGCGGAAAGTCACCCTGCTCGACCTTGTAGCCGCGCTTGCGCAGCAGCGCCGGCAGTCCGTTCGGGCCGATCATGTGCAGGCTGCCGACGGCGGCGAAGACGCGCTGGCCGCCACTGTGCAGCTTGTCGATCGCCGCCGCGATGTCGGGGTTGCGATCGTCGAGCAGGCGCTTCATGGTGGCGCGCTCGGTGGCGGTGCCCATGCAATCGCACCAGCGTTCGTATCGCGAAAGTTCCGCATAGTCGCCGTCGGTCCAGACCTTGGCCATGCGCTTGAGCATCGGCCGGGTGCGGCCGGATTCGAGCTCGTCGAGCCCGCTCCTGACGAACTCGATCGTCTCGGCCCGGGTCGGCATCAGCAGCGCCTGGATCTGAAGCTCGGGCGTCTCGAGCGAGACGACGGGCTTGCCGAGTTGGCGCGCCACGGCGGCGAGCACGAGGTCGATCGCGTTGGCGGGATCGAGGCCGTCGCGCCGCGCCGCCATCACGCTGAGCGAAGCGACCTGGAATTCGGGGGCGAGCCTGGCGAAGGCCGCGGCGTCGACGCAGCCGGCCTTGATCTGCCGATCGATGCGGCGCACCAGCGCAGCCGGCAAGGGATCGCTTCGGTGTGCCGTGACGCCCGCCACCAGGCGGGCTTGCACGTCGGGGTCGAGCACGTCGAGCTCGAGCGCGAGGACGTCGCTCTCGCGCAGCGCGCCGGCCAGGGTCGGGCCGGGAAACATCCATTCGGGTCGCGCCGCGTGGATCGTGCCGTAGAGGTAGGAGACGTGGCCGTCCTTGCCGAGGCGCCAGATGAAGCCGTGGTCCTTGGCCGCGCTCATCCCCGCGGTCAAGCCGCCCGAGGTCAGCGGCGGGGCGACGGGTGGGCAGTTGGCGTTCGCGCTCGTCTCGGCGGCATGCGCCCCGGCCAGGGGCAGCAGGGCGGCCAGGCTGGCCAGGAGTGCACGGGCCACGTTGCGGCAGGCGATGCCGAGCCGAAATGCAAGGCGGTTCACGATCGTCATCGCCAAAGCTTAGCGCGGCCCGGCAGATGGCCGGAGGTCGATGCGCAATGCGCCATCCTGTTGCTGCCAGTGCAGGCGGCCGAGCACGTCCATGCCGAGCAGCGGGCTGTCGAGGCTGGGCAGGGCGACCATGCGCAGCCTCTCGGCGCGCACGCCGCCCTCGAGCGCAAGGTCGGCGCGCACCACCTGGCCGCTGACCAGGCCGCCAGCCGTACTCGAGCGGACCGTGCCTTCGGCCTCTAGGCCGAGCTTGTTCGCGAGCTCGGACGGAATCGCGACGCCGGTCGCCCCGGTGTCGACGAGAAAGTCGACGGCGCGGCCGTTCAGGGTGCCGGGCCAGTGGTAGTGGCCATCGTCGCTGCGCCGGATCTCGATCACGTCGCCCTTGGCCGAGAAGATGGTCTTTTGCGCCTCGTGCCGGCGCCATTCGAAGGCGACGAAGACGACGGTGCCGAGCAACAGCCAGATCGTGGCGTACCTGAGGCTGCGGGGCAGGTCGCCGCTCATCGGCGGGCCGGTGACACCTCGGCAACCTTCTGGTCGATCGCCCCGAACAGGCTCTGCCCGACGCCGTTCTTCATCTCGATGCGGATCGTGTCGCCGAACTGCATGAACGGCGTCTTGGGGCTGCCGCCTTCGATCGTTTCGATGGCGCGCTTTTCGGCGATGCACGAGTAGCCGCGCGTCCAGTCCTTGTTGCTCACCGTGCCGCTGCCGATGATCGATCCGGCGCGGGCGTTGCGCGTCTTGCACAGGTGGGCGATGAGCTGGCCGAAGTGAAAAGTCATTTCCTCGCCGGCGTTGCAGAGGCCGGCGCGCTTGCCGTTCCAGGTGCTTTCAAGGTCGAGATGCAGGCGCCCGCCATGCCAGGCGTCGCCCAGCTCGTCGGGCGTGATCGCGACCGGGCTGAACGCGGTCGCCGGCTTGCTCTGGAAAAACCCGAATCCCTTGGCGAGCTCGGCCGGGATCAGGTTGCGCAGGCTGACGTCGTTGGCCAGCATGACGAGGCGGATGCCGTCGATGGCCGCTTCCGGTGACGTGCCCATCGCGATGTCGCCCGTGACGACGGCGACCTCGGCCTCGAAGTCGATGCCCCAGTCAGTGCTGCCGGCGACGATGTCGTCGGTCGGGCCGATGAAGTCGTCGCTGCCGCCCTGGTACATCAGCGGGTCGGTCCAGAAGCTGGCCGGCATCTCGGCGTTGCGGGCGCGCCGCACCAGCTCGACGTGGTTGACGAAGGCCGAGCCATCGGCCCACTGGTAGGCGCGCGGCAAGGGCGCCATGCAGCGCGCGGGCTCGAAAGCGAAGGCGTGGCGCGCCTTGCCGTCGTTGAGCGTCGCGGCCAGGTCCTCGAGCTGCGGCGACAGGAAATTCCAGTCGTCGAGCACCTGTTGAAGGCGGGTCGCGATCCCGCTGGCATAGTGGGCACTGGCGAGATCGCGCGAGACGACGACGAGTTGTCCGTCGCGCGATCCGTCCTTGTAAGTGGCGAGCTTCATCGTTCGTGGTCCCCAGGGTCCCGGGCTGCGTTGAGAGCATTGTCGACGCTGGATCCGAAGCCTTGGAATCGCCCCGCCCACATTCCCCCTTGTCCGACCCGTCCGGTTTGCCGCCGGCGTCTCGGTGGCGTGCGTTCTTTCTGGTCGGCGCGCTCGTCGTCCTGTTGCACGCGGTCCTGCTGGGCGCGGCGAGCCAGGCGTCGATCGGGATCAGTCGAGAGCCGTCGATCGGCGCGCCGATGGCGGTTCGAACGCTCGAAGCGGAGGCGGCACTGGCAGCGCCCGAAGCGCCCACGCAGGCTGACCCCGCGCCCGAAGCGGCGCCCCCTCCGTCGCCACGAAAAGCGCCGCGGCCGCGGGCACCGCGAGCGCCGAGCCTAGTATCCAAAAACGCTCCAGCCGAAGCCAGCGCTCGCTTGGCAGAGCCGGCGAGCGGCCCGGAAATCGGGCCGGCGCCGGTGCTGGCCGCAGCGTCCGTGCCCGAGCTGTCGGAGCTGGCCGCCAGCGAACCGGTCGCCACGAACAGCGAATCCCTCCCCGCGCCGGCTCCGGCGCAGACACAGGGCGAGCCCCCGTTGCCAGAAGCCGCGTCGGCCGTGGCGCGGGCGGCGTCGGGCAGCTTTCTTGCCGCCGGCGAGCTGCCGCCACCCACCTACCGCACCGTCCTGCCGGCGCCCGTGACCCTGCGCTACGAGGTGCGGCGTGGCTTCTTCCGTGGTTCCGGCGAGATCCGCTGGCAGCCGGCCGGCGACCGCTACGAGCTTCATCTCGACGCGCGCCTGGCCGGCATCACCTTGCTTTCGCAGACCAGCCAGGGGGAAATCACGCCGATCGGAATCGCGCCGGAGCGCTTCCTCGACCAGCGCGCGCGGCGAGCGCCCCAGGCGGCGAACTTCAAGCGAGACAGCGGCACGATCACCTTCTCCGGACCCACGACCGAATGGCCATTGCTGGCCGGAACCCAGGACCGCCTGAGCTGGATGATCCAGCTGGTCGGCATCGTCGCCGCCGAGCCGGAGCGGGCGACCGAAGGCGGCGCGATCTCGATGGTGCTGGTTGGTGCGCGTGGCGAGGCCAGCGTTCGCACGCTGCGCTATGCAGGGCGCGAGAACGCGGAGACGGCTTCGGGAAGCGTGCCGGCGCTCAAGTTCGTCGTCGCCGGCCGCACGGCCTACGACACGAGCTACGAGATCTGGCTCGATCCGGCGCGCGGCTACCTGCCCGTCCACGCCACGGCGCGAAACGGCGCCGGCGAATCGGAATTCGACCTGTTGCTGGAGCGGATCGAGTAGTCGACCCCGGCTTGCAATCGGCGCGCCGGCCCGCAGCTACGCCCGAGGAGATTTTCGCCATGCACATGCTCTACGACTCCGACAGCTTCGCTGTCGTCGCGTTCGACCTGCCTTCCGCCCCTGCCACAGAGGGCGGCGATGCGCCCGAGCCACGAGGCGGCTTCGAGATCGTCGACAAGTTCGCGAAGAAGGACATCTTTCTCGAGGGTGCCGTGGCCGAGAGCTTCAAGGCCGGGGCGCTGGCGCTGATGGCCAGCAAGCCGAGCGAGGAAGACATCGACGAATACATCGGCCGATTCACCTCGGTCAGCCAACAGCCGCTCGTCCTGCACTAGCGGTCGCTGGCCGGAGCCGCGTTTCCTACAATCCGGGCATGAACACGCCGGCGTACACGCGCGCCGCGGCCTTGCCGCAAATACTCAGGGACCGCATCGTCATTCTCGACGGCGCGATGGGAACGATGATCCAGCGGCATCGGCTCTCCGAGGCCGACTATCGTGGCGAGCGCTTCGCGAATCACGCGAAGAGCCTGAAGGGCAACAACGATCTGCTGCAGCTGACACGGCCCGACGTGATCGCGGCGATCCACGACCAGTACCTCGCCGCGGGTGCCGACATCGTCGAGACCAACACCTTCGGCGCGACCTCGGTGGCGCAGGCGGATTACGACCTGGGCGCCTTCGCCCGCGAGATCAATGTCGCCGGTGCACGGCTGGCGCGCGCGGCCTGCGACCGCTTCACCAGCGCCGAGAAGCCACGCTTCGTGGCCGGCGCGCTAGGCCCCACGCCGAAGACGGCGAGCATCAGCCCCGACGTCAACGACCCGGCCGCGCGCAACGTCACGTTTGCCGAGCTGCGCGCCGCCTACCGTGAACAGGCCGAGGGCCTGCTCGAAGGCGGCTGCGACCTGTTCCTCGTCGAGACCATCTTCGACACTCTCAACGCCAAGGCGGCGATCTTCGCCCTCGACGAACTGATGGAAGACACGGGCGAGCGTTTGCCCGTGATCGTCTCGGGTACGGTCACCGATGCGTCCGGCCGGATCCTCTCGGGCCAGACCGTGCCGGCGTTCTGGCACAGCATCCGGCATGCGCGGCCGCTGGCGGTCGGCCTGAACTGCGCGCTCGGGGCGGCGCTGATGCGGCCCTACCTCGAAGAGCTGGCGCACGTGGCGGGCGACACCTTCGTGAGCTGCTATCCGAATGCCGGCCTGCCCAATCCGATGAGCGAGACCGGCTTCGACGAGACGCCCGAGATCACCGCCAGCCTGCTCGAGGAGTTCGCGAGCGCGGGCTTCCTGAACATAGCCGGCGGCTGCTGCGGCACGACGCCCGAGCACATCGCCCGGATCGCCGAGCGCGTCGGCCGCTACAAGCCGCGCTGCGGCCACCTCGGCGCGCTGTTCGGCGAGCTCGAGCTGGAAGCCGCCTGATGGTCGCGCCGTTGAAGCTCTCCGGTCTCGAGCCGGTGCTGATCGGCACCGGTTCGCTGTTCGTCAACATCGGCGAGCGCACCAACGTCACCGGCTCGAAGGCGTTCGCGCGGCTGATCCTCAACGGCCAGTTCGAGGACGCGCTCGGCGTCGCGCGCCAGCAGGTCGAGAACGGTGCGCAGGTCATCGACATCAACATGGACGAGGCGATGCTCGATTCGAAGGCGGCGATGGTCCGCTTCCTGAATCTGATCGCCGGCGAGCCCGAGATCG
>JBDTNU010000070.1:0-12965 GCA_039933535.1 Caldimonas sp.
GCGCCCTCTTCGTTCAAGACAGTACTGGTACTCGAGGGCTGGAGCTGGATCATGGTGGACTCCTGGAGTGGAACCTCAACTCGACACGAGTTCGTCTCGGGCTGCAAGTCGGGCAAAAGGCGCGGGGGAGTCCATCCCATCACTCACCAATGCACGCAGTCTCCATCTGTAGCGATGACATGAGACCGATGGATTCTCGTCAATAACCATCGCAAGCTGCCCACGCCACGGTCGCGTGTCAAACCGTTTTACAAGGCCGCCGAAGGCACTAAAGTAGCGCCAGCCCGATACACGCTCGGCCTACGAAGGCCATCGGCGCTCACCGGCCATGTCGGCAGGAGGCAGCGCCGACCCAAGGACGCTCCACGAGGCGGTCTGGCAGGTGTTGTGCTGTCGACCGCTCAAGCTGGAACGCCCAGTCGGGCGATCGGTTCTCAGGCCGTTTGACGACTCATCGACCGACGAATCCACGCAGCTTGAGAGTGGAGGCCAGCGCGATGAGCCGTGGTCCACCGGCGAGCGGGCGCACGTACACCGCGCAACTCGCTGATCCGATTGCGAGAGATCGACGCCTGCGTCGCCGTCCATGCCTCGACCTTCTCCGGTTGCTCGCCATGCAGTCTGCGCAGTTCGTAGAGTTCAGCCATGCCGCGGCAACGACCCTGCCGATAGAGCTCCAGCAGCCAGTCCGGCGGCTCGAGCTCCCTTTGTCGTCGGCGTACGACCCCGGATGCCTTCGGCCTTCCGCCAAGTGGGCAGGTCAATTGCGGCGCCGAGACAGACATGGTGCGCCATGGCTACCGTGTGCTTCCTCACCAGGGCTTGCGGTCAGCTGCGAATTTCGCTGGTCAGCGACTTTGGCCCTCGTCGCCGATGAATACCGACGCTGCCGCGTGGGCTGAAGCCGCCGAAGTCGACAATGCAAACAGCCGTTCCAGCGCAGCAGCCGTCGACGAAACCGCGGACTCGCACCGAGTGAGTGGCTTCAGCCCTCATTCGCAATTCGGTGCCGAAGACGCACACCGAACCGTTGGGCGATTCGGATAGGTCCAGTTCCGCGAGGACCGCCCGAAGCCATTCCGGCGCGAAGTTGGCCAGAATCACCTTGCCGCCCGCGCCGCGATTCATGGGCTCGGTGTAGCCGACCCCCCGGCTGAACGAGATGGGTTGCGGACTCTTCAACTCGAGGGCGCAGATCTCATGGGTATCCGAGAGCTGCAGGTGCCAGCTTCTGGGTGCCCATCTTCCGGTAACTACCATTGGTCATCAGCGGCGTGGGCATGGTCAGGTGAGATGCCAGGAAGCTGAAGGTCATTGCCAGACGGCGGCGCGCAATGTCGACTTCTCCGAAGCTGCCGTTCGCCAACGTCGTGCATCTGGCATCACTACCTACCAACGCATCGAGATTCGGACGAGCGCCCCTTCTCGCATGTTGAGACAAGCTTCAACTCTTCTTGAGGACACGCGGTGGAAGCGAGCCGATGATTCACTCCATGGCGGGCCGTCGGCTCGCGTGGAGATCACCATGCAATTGCCGTCTCCCTGGGTCCGGGCCATGTCGCTCGTCGCTGCCAGCGTCATCTCACACTCCGCGGGCGCTGCGTTTCCAGAACGCCCGATCCACATCGTCGTGCCATTCGCCGCCGGTTCGCCGCCGGACGTGCTCGCGCGCTTGCTTGGCGATGGCTGGAAGCGAAGCGGCTTCGCCGACGTCGTGGTCATCAACCAGCCCGGGGCGGGCGGCAGCCTCGGCGTCGCGCAGGTGGCGAAGGCAGCGCCCGATGGCTACACCCTGGCGATGGCGGGCGACGCCGCGCTGCTGGTCAATCCAGCGCTGTACCCCGACCTGGCGCTTTCCGCGCTGGACGACCTCAGCCCAGTCTCGCAACTGATCGTGACCCCGACCGTGCTGGTGGTGGGCAAGGACATGCCTGCACACAACGCGGCGGAGCTCGTGGCGCTCTCGCGCGCCGACCCGGGGGCCTTGAGCTTTGCCTCGGCGGGGGCGGGAACGTCCTCGCGGCGCAACGGCGAGCTGTTTCAGCAAGCGGCTCGGTTGCAACTCGTGCACGTGCCCTACAGGACAAGCGCCTTGCCCGACGTCGCGGCCGGGCGCGTCACGATGTTCTTTGCCAACGCCGCCACGATCGCACCGTTGGTCTCTGACGGCCGGTTGCGACCGCTGGCGATCGCAGGCCAATCGCGCTTGGCCCGTTGGCCCGACGTGCCGACGATGGCCGAAGCCGGCTTCCCGCAGGTCGACTCGCTGGCCTGGTTCGGGCTCGTGGCGCCGGCCGGCACGCCGCCCGAACGGCTGGAGCGGCTGCGTGACGAAGCGGCGAAGGCGTTGCGGGATCCTGCGCTCGCGTCCCGGATCGAGGCGCTGGGCGGATCGCTGGTGCTGTCGTCACCCGCTGCATTCCGGGCCCTGATCGCGAGCGAGTTGCCACGTTGGCGCGCGTTCGTGAAAGAGGTCGGCCTCAAGGCGGACTGATCCGGAGGATTCGGCATGACCGCCGCCGATGTCTCGCTTCATCGCGTTCACTGCCTGCAACGCATTGCGCATCGCGGCCTACCTCCCGCAGATGCTCAAGCTTTGCTGTGATCCGGGCGCTGTCGCATGGTTGTCCATTCGAGCTGGCTGATGTTCGGGGCTGCGGGTGCTGATCATGGTCGCGCGATGTCGCCACGCTCGCCCAGTGGACGAGAGGGTCTCAGCGCTCGGGTAGACCGGCTGCATGCAGGTCCGCGAGGAACGCGGACGCCCAGGGTTCGACCCGCATCGCCGGCACGCGCTGGCGCAACCGTTCGATGCTGCGGAAGGCGGTGGTTCGCACCACGGAAACGAAACGTGCGGCCTCCTGCTTACGCCCCATTCGACGCGCTGCAACGGCGGCCGCCAGGTAGCAGGTCGGAAAAGCCGGGTTCGCAGCGATGCCGCGGGCGGCATAGGCGAGCGCGTCTTCCTCGCGGCCGAGCATCGAGGCAGCGCAGGCCTGGCCCCAATACCAGATGGCGCGCAACGGCTCGCGCGGGCTCAGCGCCAGCGCGCGCTCGCACAGCTCGAACGCGCCCTCCGGGTGTCCGGCGGCCGTGCCGACCAGAGCCAGAATGCCGTACGCGGGCGCGTAGGAAGCGCTGATCTGCAGACAGTATCTCAGCGACGCTTCGGCGCGCTCCCATTGGTGTGTGTTGAACACGGCCAACCCCAGTGTGTAGTGCGCATCCGGGTCCGAAGGCGACAGCGCGGTTGCGCGTTCGGCATGCGAGATGGCATCGGCGAGCAGATAGTGGACGGGTTGATCGTGCCAGTCGTACTGCGCGGCACGGTATTCGCAGTATGCGAGGACGTTCCAGGCAGCACCGATCGATGGGTCGCGGCGCACGGCCTCTGCGGCCCACGCCCAGGCTCTGTCGTTGGAGTCGCGGGTTTGCGGACGGCAGTAGAGCTCGACCCAGGCGCGCATGGCCAGCTCGAGGGCGTTCGCATGTTCGGGTCCGCCTGCGTCGACGGCGCGCGCCGCGTGTTCTGACAGCTCCAGCCGCCACGCCCGCACGAGCCGCCCGACCACGAGTTGTGCGAGCTCAGGCCACTGGGATGCCGGCACATCGAACGACTCGCTCGCCAGCACGGCGTCGCTGGTCGCGTCGATAAGCTCGCAACTGATGGTCAGACGTTCGCCCACATGAGCGATGGCGCCATCGACGACGTAGCGCACGTTGAGCTCGTCCGCGACGCGACGCGGCGACACCGCCAGCCCCCGGTACGACAGCATCGTGCCGCGCGCTATGGTGGTCAGGCCGGGCTGGCGCGACAGTTCCAGAACCAGGTCGCCAAGCAGCGTCTCTGGCAGGAATGACAACTCCGATGGGAGGCCCAGGTCGCGGAACGGCAGCACGGCTATCGTGCGCGGTGCGGCCGACGGCAAGGGTGCCGACGCAAGCGCGCCCGGCGCCAGCGAAGACGGCCCCGAGACCGGTGCCACCAGGCGATAGCCCTTGCGCGGCACGGTGGCGATGAACTCGCCGGTGAGCTTGTCGGCTTTCAGCGCCGACCGCAGTTCGCCGATGGCCTGGTAGAGCGAGTGGCCGGTGACGACGACGCAGGGCCACACCGCGTTGAGCAACGCCTCGCTGGCGCAGACCTCGCCCGGCCGCTCGGCCAGCGCCATCAGCAACCGCATCGTGCGCGGCTCCAGTTTGACCGTGCGTTCGTCCAGCGTGAGGGTGTCGGCGTCGGAATCGGCCCGCCACCTGCCGATCGTCATCGATGCGGGACGGTGCGAAGCGGATTCGGGGCTGGCATCGTGTTCCATGCTGTCGCCGTCGCGATGAAGGATTTCGAAAAGCTTGAGCTTACCTTGAGGACTCCGCCGGTCGCTTGATCGCAAGATGGCCACCATGTTGCAAGCACTGGACCACGTCACCATCCGCTCGGCCGATCTGGCGCCAACGCTCGTCTTCTACCAGCGTCTGCTTGGCCTGCGCCCGGGGCCGCGCCCGCCGTTCAGGTTCCCGGGCTTGTGGATGTACGCCGGAAGGCGCGCCGTGGTGCACGTGCTCGAGGGTCAGGTCGCGGGCCAGGGCGGTGCGATTGATCATGTCGCGTTCGAAGTCCGTGGCAGGAGCGGATTTTCGCGGCGTCTCGACGAGGCGGCTGTGCCGTTCACGTTGCAAGCGCTGCCGGACGGCTCGGCGCTGCAGATGTTCCTGCGCGACCCGGACGGCGCTCGAATCGAACTCCTCTTCAAGGATCCGGAGGACCGATGACCATGAACCGCCTGCACCCTCTCAATTCGACAACAGTGGTCATCCACGCCGTGATCACGATCAGCCTGGCGGCTTGCGGCGGCGGCCATGAATCCGATCCACCAGCGCCGCTGTTCGATGCGGACGGGAAACCCAGCGCTGCGGCGCATCAGCGTCCGGCTGGCAGCCCGACCACGCAAAGCGGCCTGTATGCGACTCCGGCTCAATATGCATGGGAGGCGCTGACAGCCGAACCCTACACGGTGCTTGTCGACCTCGATGCCGCTAGCGGGCCGGCGGCCGCCTTGGCCAAGGCCCGCGCGGACCATGCGTGGGCAGTAGACAGTCAGGGTGTCGCACACTTCGTTCGCGGCGGCTCGCCGGGGCAGGCAGTTGCGGTCGCCGATGGACTGACTGCCAGCGGTATTGGCGACGTGTTCCTCGTCGCGAATTCCGACGCATTCCGAGCCAGCGAATGAATGCGTCACGACGCCCTCGAATTTGCAAGGCCCCTCGGTTGCGTGCCGTCCGATGCGATCGAGCAACGATGTGACCGCCGGAGAACCCGCCAGGCTCCGCAGAAGCTCAGGGTTGCTCTTGGAGATTCCCCCGACTTCTTTTTGGAGCAACTTTAGATCGTCGTCGAAGCGAATCATGTAAGGGGACCGAAGCGCGCTGGCGTCATCCCCGTCGAGAACAGGCGGAGCGTATTTGGATACCAGGAACTTCAGCCTGGACCACTTCTGTGCGATGGTGAGTGCCCGCCCGTCAGTGAGATCACTTCGCGCGAACTCCGGCCCCATCCTGGGCCGAACTCTTGCCGCAAAGAATTTCTCGTCGACCTCGAGTGTCTGAAACTCGCCGACCGCTCGTCGGTCAGTGCAAATGGATGCGCGATCGGCGAGGTGACGACCTCGCCCTACCGGATCGCTTCGTTTAGTTCGCTCAAGCGCGTCGCGGCAAGCCCGCCATCAAACGGTCCTGAGATTCCAGCCAGAGGGCAAGCTTCACCGCCCCTTGCCTGACCTGAGCGCTATCTGTGACGTGAGTCTTGTCGAGCTTCGACGTGAAGGTCGTCGACGAAACCAACAACCAGGCCGAGACGGCCCAGTACGGTGGACACCGGCCGCGGAAACCTACATCTTGAGCCGGGTGAACGGAATGTCGCGCAACTGCGCCAGGAACGCCATCGTCATCCCGTCGAGATGAAGTCAGGCATGCCCCAAGCAAGTGGCTAAGGCCGATTCCTGCTCCAGTGCTCCCTGTGCCGTGTCCGGGATCAGCACTCCGCTCTGAAGGAGACCCCTCATGTGCCCAAGGAAAAGGACCAGATCCAGCGGTTTGGTCCAGTAGTCGAGAACACCGAGCCCGCGAGCGATCGCGACGTCCTCTTCCATCGCGCTGGCCGACAAGGCAACCACGCGAAGGTCCCGGGTGTGCGGGTTCTTGCGCAGCGCCGCCAGCACTTCCGCACCCGACATGTCCGGCAAGACCATGTCGAGCAAGACGATGTCGGGCATTAGCTCCTCGGCAAGGCGGATCCCATCTTCCCCCGTGTCCGCGTGGGTGATCGTGACGTCTGACCAGGGCCGCAGCATCTGCTCCACGAGAATCTGATTCACCGGGTTGTCCTCGATGTAGAGCACCCTGCCCAAGGGTGATACCTCATCGATTCGGTTGCGGCGACGCCGGACCCTGTCGCCGTCTGGCCCCGGGGCGCACGCGATGTCATCGCAGGTTGGCAACGTCAGACTGGCCCGAGTTCCCTCGCCCGTCGAGCTCGCGATCTTCAGACTGCCGCCCATGCGCTCCATCAGATCTCGGCTGAGTGCCAATCCGATCCCGGCGCCTTCGACCAGACCGCTCTGACGACCCAGACGGTTGAACGGCTCGAAAAGGTGCTCGGCCTGTTGTTTCGTCATTCCGATCCCGTCGTCGACGACGTTGACGCAGTGTGTGGAGTCGCCCGCTGCCAGGTTGACCTCCACGCAACCGCCAACGCGACCGTACTTGATCGCGTTGCTGAGAAGATTGATGAGGACCTGGCGCAGGCGGCGTGAATCCGCCATGACGAACTGGTGGTGACTGCTCGGATACGTAGCCCTAAGGTCGATGCCCATCTCGCGGGCATGTGGCTGGTTCACCGCGACGACCTCGTCAATGAGCGGGACCAGATCGGTGGGCGCCAAGAGCATCTCGAGCTTGCCGGACTCGATGCGCGACAAGTCAAGCACGTCGTTGACCAAGCCGAGCAGATGCCATCCAGCTTCGGAGATGTGCTTGACCCAGTCGGTCTGGCGGGTCGACAAGTCCGCGGCGCTACTGGCAGACAACAGCTGGGCAAAGCCAAGGATTGCGTTCAAAGGAGTGCGCAGCTCGTGACTCATCTGGGACAAGAACTTGTTCTTGGCGCGATTGGCCTCTTCGGCCCGCACACGTCCGATCGATTCCGCCGCGGTGGCTTCACTTTCAGAAACGTCGGTTGCGACGACGAGTAAAGACGGTGTGCCGAGATAGTCGATGACCTTGGCATGGAGCATGACGTTGCTCCACTGGGTCTTGCCCGCTCGCATGCGAGTGATGTTGTCTGTCGTGATGCCGTCGAGGTCCAGGACGCCCTCGAGGAAGGTCTTCGTCTCGACGGAGCTGCAGGTGCCGACGTTCGACAACTGCATGCCCATCAACTCGCTTCTATCCATGACCAGGTGCGTGCACGCCAAGTCGTTGACGCGGACGATCTTCTTGGTCCGAAGCTCGAACACCAGCATGGGGATAGGCGCCTTGTCGAATATCGCGCGAAACAGGTGCTGGCCCTTCTCCGCCACCTTGAGCGCATCGCCTTCTGATCTCTCTCGGTCGGAGTTGTCGAGGGCGAAAGACATGTCCTCGGCCATTTCCCGCAGGAGACGGATGAGTACGTGGTCGAAGAATCCCGTGCGATCGGATACCAGAGTGAGGGCGCCGATTGTCTTGCCACCGCGCTTGATAGGCAGCGATGCAATCGAGCCGACATGCTGCGCCCTGAGCCAAGGCCAGGATGCCTTCATTCGGAGATCGCGAGCCGCGTCGTTGCTGACGGTTGGTTCGCCCGAGGTAGCGGTGGTGAGGATCAAGGACTCCTCTTTGGATTCCGTGCGACTGCATACGAGGTCGAGCGGGAATGCCCGAACGGCGCCCCACGACGCCTGTCGCTTCGGTTCGTCATTGTCGAGAAGATCTACGGCGGCGCTGTCTGCGTTCCATGCCGTCACGCAGATCTTGCAGATGGTCTCGTAAAGGACCTGCGGGTCCGGGCGCCGCAGGATGAGACGATTGGTCTCGCTCATGGCCGCCGAGAAGCCCCGGAGCCTTGCAACACGTCGCCGGTATCCAGCCCAATGCATCGAAGACAGGGCGCCGGCCACTATCCCGAATCCAACGATGAGATAGAAACTCGCCTCGGTGCGCTCGAGGTAGCCGACCACGAACATGAGGAGCACGGCAACGACCGACCCGGTGACCTCCAGAACGCCGGCAATCTCGGTCGGCGCCGTTGCACCGGAATCGGCGGTGGGCATCGTAGCGGTGATGGCAAGAGGCATCGATGCTCCTGGAGGGAGGGGTCAGAACACCGCCAGTCCCGTGCGCGGGGCGGGATGCGGCTCCGCTGTCTTCCCGCCCGGATCGATTTGGCGACGGGCACGGCCGAGCCACATGATCCTGCGCACCCAGACTTGTGTCTGTTCGTTGGCGCACGAAGTGCTTCGTACCGAAATGACAGGAATTCGCGGTTGCGGATATGCGCCCGGCTCGTTCGACAGAACTTGGAAGTGGAGGACAGTTTGCGCCGTAACCTCTATGAACACTCAGTGCAGACGGCCGTAGCCTCCGCCGCCAAACGACTCTGCATTTCACAGCCTGTTCCCCGCGTGCTGCGCCACTCAATCGCGGCGCGCATGCTGGCGGGCGAAGTTTTCTGGACCAGAGCTGAATCCAGAGCTGGCTCCAGCCGCAACTGCTGCATGGAACGACCCTAGAGTCCCCGAATCAGGATCGCATTTGAGGCGTGACCCCCGGCGCCCTTCCCCATTTGCCCACCAGGAAGCCGATTCCGAGCGACACGAGCACTGCGAAGCGCTTCAGTGAAGTCCGTGGCTTTGCCGTCCTCCCAGTTGTAGATCGCCTGGGCCGATGCTCCGATGAGAAGGCCGCATTCCGCTGCCGACAGCCCGAGGCGACGCCGCTGCGCGGCCATGCTCTGCGCACTGAAACGCGGGCCCTGCGATTCGCCTTCGTCATTGGTCGCCGCTGTCGCGGGCGCGCCAGCGACCCTGGCCGTTCGCCGAAGCCGGCGCTCCAATTCGAGCATGCGACGCTTCAAGCTGGCGATCTCGGAACGATAGGCAGTCGATGCCTTCTTCAAGGTCGAGGTTTCACGACGGATCTCCTTGCGAGCGCTGCGTGCGATTTCCTCTTTTAGAACTGATGCGCCGTCGGACATGAAGTGGCGCTTAGTCGGAACGGTAGGGATCTTAGGACGTACGAAGATGATGAGTCTCGAACCCGCCCGAACCTGAATGCCGAGCTTTGGGAGGGTGCGTGGTACAGGCAAGGTCTGCTTCCGGCGCGCTAGCGGGAAATCCGGTCCCGGGCCATTTCCAGACGCTCGGCGATGTCAGCTTCAAGGTGGGTCCACGTTGGCCTGCCCTTCCTTAGTTCGCCACGATGAGCGCTTCGACGACGTCATCGGCGGAGGGCATGGCGGCGATTTCCCGCGCGATCGCTTGAGCAGAGTGTCTTGCGTCGTCGTCCTTGAGCAGCAAGAAAAGAGTCGACACGATGCCGTCTTCGGTCGCCTCTGCGGGTTGCAGTACCCTCGCGGCGCCGGCGCGCTCCAGTGCTCGTGCATTGCGGAAATGGTCCGCAGCCTGCGGCAGAACGAGTTGAGGGCGGCCTGAGGTGCACGCGCCGAGCACCGTGCCGGCCCCGCCGTGAGAAACAACAATTTCGCAGTGCGCCATCACGTCGGCTTGGTCCGTATAGGGCACGACGTGAATGTCGGGCCCCAGTACGCGCAGCACCTGACAACGCTCGGCGTCGACCGCGGTAATCACGCCCAGCACGGGCAGTCTGGCCAGTGCTCGCGCGGCGGCAATGAACGCATCGCTGCCCTGGAAAACGGTGCCGAAGCTGAGGTAAACGCGCGGCAGCGAACTGCTGGCGAGGCGGGCGGCTATCGGCAGCGGCAAACGATGGCGACTCGGCAGTGCGGTGGCCGAAGGGCTGAGTGCCCGGACCTGGCCCGCCGGTGCGTCGGCATACCGCGCCAGGGCCGGCGGCGCGATGTCGACGTATTGGTGCGCGTACACACCGCCGTCTGGCGGTGGCGCCAGGCCCGCGTCGATCCACAGTTCGTTCACCTGGACGGCAGCAGCGCGCAACTGTGCCGGCGGTTGGGGCAATCCGATGCCATGCGTGCAATGCCGCAGGCCGCGGCGGGCGCATGCCAGCGGCGCGGCCAGTGCGGCGACTTCGTGTACGACGAGGTCGGGACGAAAATCGTCGATGGCGAGTTCAAGCGCGGGCAGCATGGCTGGCGCAATGACGCCCCCGAACAAGCGGGGGTAGGTGTGTGCCCCAAGTGCTTCGCCACGCAGTTCTGCCCACTCGGGCCAGCGGTGCCGGTAAACGACTCGTGCCGCTGTGGTGCTCAGCCCACCTGCGCAGGTCTCGATGCCATCCGCCGAGAGTTCGCCAATCGCATCTGGCGCGGTGACCCACAACACCTGGTGCCCGTGTCGCAGCGCTGCGTGCGCCAGCGGCAACAGCGGCCGCAGGTGGCCTGCCCCGCCGCTGGAACAGAACAGCAGGCGCGGCGATCGAGCGGTCAGCATGTCATTCGCTGCCAAGATGGTAGTCGGCGATCAGGCGGATCCATGCGCCCTGCTCGGCGGCAACCGTGCGGCCCAGTTCGGCGGCCGAGGCGGCGTCGACATAGATCGCCCGCTTCTCGATCTCGGTCCGCAGCTCCGGCCGCGTGGTTGCGGTGGCCACGGCCGCGGCCAGGCGCTCAAGCACTGGCACGGGCGTCTTCGCAGGCGCAAACAGCGCCTGCCACGTGGGAACCTGTACCGCGGCGTAACCCGCTTCCGCCAGCGTCGGCACGCCCGGCAGCGCGGCGCTGCGTTGTGGCAGCAGCGTGGCCAACGCGCGCAGTGAGCCTGCCTGCACCTGAGGCCCGATCAGCGACACAGGGCCGAACCAGACCTGCACGCGTCCGGCCAGTAGATCCGGCATCGACTGCGCGCCGCCTTTGTAGGGCACGCGCGTCATGCGGATGTCGGCGGCGCGCATGAACTGCGCAGCGGCCATCAACTCGCTCAATGTGCTGGTCGCGAAGTTGAGCTGATCGGGGTGCGTGCGTGCATGGTCCACCAGTTCCTGCACGGTGTGCGCAGGCACTGATGGATGCACCGCGAGCGCGAAGGGCACCCGCGCCACGCGACCCAGCGGCGCTAGATCGGCCCGCCAGTCGAACGGTGGCGTTCGGCTCTGCAACGGCGCGGCGAGCATCGAGCCGATCGCGAACAGCAGCGTATGTCCGTCGGCCGGCGCTGCGATCACCTCTCGAGCGGCGATCAGGCCGTCGGCGCCCGGTTTGTTCTCAACGATCACCGGCTGCCCCAACGTGCGTGCCATTTCCTGGGCGACTGCGCGCGCAAGGAAGTCGGTCGGGCCGCCGGCGGCCAGCGGCACGACCAGCCGAATCGCGCGGCTGCGGAAATCGCCCTGGGCGTGGGTGGGCGAGACAGCGGCGCTTGCGAGGGCTGCGGCCGCGAGGGCGTTCAGGGCGAGACGTCGGTTCATGGAATCCTCCTGGGGTGGTGGCCGGGGTTGTGCTGGGGTGTGGCCGTGGCTGCGGGCTATGCGAGGCCGGTTGGGTGGGCGAAGGCGGCACTGTTCAACTGTGCGGTCCTGCGGGTGCGTTGAAACGTACTCTAGGCAGCAGCCCTTGCCGACGAAACCAGCGCCAGCGCAAAATCCGCTTCAGCTTTTGGTTTAAGCGACCTACCGTCTGCCCCAGGAGGGACCGTGCATGGACAAGCTGCGCGCACTGCAGTATTTCGTGGCTGCGGCCGAGGAAGGCAGCCTGTCCGGCGCCGCCCGACGCTGCGAGGTCAGCGTGCCTTCGATCGCCAAGCTGCTGGGTGCGCTGGAACGGGAACTGGGCGTGCGTCTAGTGGACCGCAACACCCAGGGGCTCAAGCTCACCGGCCGCGGCGAGAGCTACCTCGAGACTTGCCGCCCGCTGCTCGAGCAGTTGCAGCAGGCAGACGCGGCCGCATCCGCGAGCACCCAGCGCGCCGAGCGCACGCTGGTCGTCGGCGCGCCGGGCCTCCTGTCACGGCTGTTGCTGGTGCCCGGGCTGGCACGTTTTCGGGAACGGTTCCCGCACGTGCGCATCGACCTGCGGTCGATCGATCACCTCACCGTCACCGACGCGCAGGCGCGCGGCCTGGATGTGCTGGTGGCGCTGGGTTGGCCCGGCGACGTCAGCTTCGTGCAGCGGCGCCTGGCGCAGAGCCGGCTGATCGTCTGCGCCAACCCTGCGTACTGGGAACGCCACGGCATCCCGCAGCGACCGCGTGATCTGGCTGCCCACGCCTGCCTGCTGGTGCGGGCGCCCGAAGGGACGGTGATCGACCTGTGGCGACATGTGCGCGGCACCGAAAGGGAAGAAGTGGCCGTGCGTGGCTGGCTGGTCAGCGACAGCCGAGACTACGTGCTGCAGGCAGCGCTGAGCGGCCAGGGCGTAGGCCGCTTCGCCGATCTGTCGGTGTGGCCACTCGTGGCCAGCGGCGAACTCCAAGCGGTGATGACCGATTGGGGCAGTAGCGATGCGCCTCCGTTCAGCGCGCTGTACCGGCCCGAGGCGCGCGGCGATACCGCCGTGCAGGGCTTCGTCACATACCTCGAGGACCTGCTGCACGAAATGGAACTGCAGTGCCAGCGTCTGGTTGGCGACCGGCCTGCCGCCGCGCGGCCGGCTTGGTACGGCACCCGTCAAGGTCGGGCATCGGGATCACGGACTGGTGGCGCACCACGCCGTCCGTAAGGTAGAGGCAGGGGCCGTAATTTGGCATCGGCCTCACGCCATCAGTGATCGTTATCAACAAGGAATTTTCTGGTCGTGCGCCGCGCGGGCTCGTTTACTGGAGCGTCGGCTTGCAGGAGCA
>JBDTNU010000071.1:0-12892 GCA_039933535.1 Caldimonas sp.
TCATGAAGAACGGCTACACCTCGGCGACCGGCACGCAGGACATCATCTCGACGCCGGACGACGACGAAAAGGCGCGCGCGCCAGACCGCCAGCAAAGCCTGGTCGATCGCAACACGACGATCGAATCGACGCTGAAAGGGCTCGGCGTGCAGTGGATGCGGACCGTCCACACCTACCGCGTCGCCGAGATGAAGAAGACGCTCGAGGAAGCGTTCACGAGCGAGTTCGCCGGGCTCAAGGTCATCATCGCCGAGGGCGAATGCCAGCTCGAGCGGCAACGCCGGATCCGGCCGTGGGTCGCCGGCCTGCTGAAGCGCGGCAAGCGCGTCGTTCGCGTCAAGTACGGCGTCGACGAAGACGTGTGCACCGGCGACCACGCCTGCATCCGGCTCTCGGGCTGCCCGACGCTGACCTTGAAAGACAACCCCGACCCACTCAAGGTCGACCCGGTCGCGACCGTGATCGAGGGTTGCGTCGGCTGCGGCCTGTGCGGCGAGAACGCGCACGCGGCCACGCTCTGCCCTTCGTTCTATCGCGGCGAGGTGGTGCAGAACCCGCGCTGGTCCGAGCGCGCGGTCGAGTCGCTGCGCGCGGTGTTTCGCCGCGCCGTGCAACCGGCATGAAGCCCGTCACCATCCTGGTCGCGGCGCTCGGCGGCGAGGGCGGCGGCGTGCTGGCCGAGTGGCTGGTCGAGACCGCGACGCACGCAGGCCACGGCGTGCAGAGCACTTCGATTCCAGGCGTGGCGCAGCGCACCGGCGCGACCACCTACTACATCGAAGTCTTTCCCGTGCCCGACCGCGAGCTCGGCGGCAAGCGCCCGGTGTTCAGCCTCAACCCGGTGCCGGGCGCGCTCGACCTGCTGGCCTCGTCGGAGTTGCTCGAGACGGTGCGCCAGATCGGCAATGGCATGACGACGCCCGATCGCACGCACGTCCTCACCTCGACGAGCCGCAGCCTCACGATCGTCGAGAAGATGCAGCCCGGCGACGGCCGGGTCGGTGAAGCCGATCTGCTGCGTGTGGTCCGGGAGATGAGCCGCGAGGCCGAGGCCTTCGACATGGCCAGGACGGCGCGCGAGGCGGGGACGGTGATCAGCGCCGTGCTGTTCGGCGCGATCGCGGCGAGCGGTGCCTTGCCGTTCGAGCGGCGCATCTACGAGGAGACGATCCGGCGCTCCGAGCGCGGCGCCGACGCGAGCCTGCGCGGCTTCGCCAAGGCGTTCGAGACGGTGGCCGGGCTGCGCAACGACCGTCAGGCCGTTCGTGCCGCGGCACAGGCCGCGGCCGAGGCCGTCGAGCCGCGTTCCGGCAAGCGGGCGAGTGAGGCACTCGCGGCCTTTCCGGCCGGCCTGCACGACATCCTCGCGCTCGGCTGCGCCCGCCTCGAGGACTACCAGGACAGAGCCTACGCGCAGCTCTACCTCGAGCGGCTCGGACGCGTGCTCGCCGCCGAGCGCGCGGACGGCGTGGCGGCAGACGACGGCCACGCGACGACGCGCGAAGCCGCGCGCTTCCTCGCCCTCTGGATGGCCTTCGACGACATCGTTCGCGTCGCCGACCTGAAGAGCCGCGGCTCGCGATTCGCCCGTGTGCGGCGCGAGGTCAAGGCCGGCAACGCCGACGTCGTCGCCATCGTCGATCACTTCAAGCCGGGCGTCGCCGAGATGGCGTCGCTGCTGCCGAAGGCGCTGGCCGATCGTCTCCTGCGCTGGGACCGCAAGCGCCTCGCCCGCGGTCTGGATGCATTTGCCCTGCCGCTGAAGATCCGCAGCCACACGACCTTCGGCCTGCTGCTCCTGCGCGGCCTGGCCGTCATGAGGGGCCTGCGCCGGCGCGGCAGCCGCTTCGCGGAGGAGCAGGCCATGATCGAACGCTGGCTCGCGGCCGTCGAAGCCGGCGCGCGGCGCAGTCGGGCGCTCGGCTTCGAGCTCGCTGCCTGCGGCCGGCTCATCAAGGGCTACGGCGCGACCAACGAGCGCGGCAAGGCCAACCTGCTGCACGTCATCGACCACCTGGCCGCGGTGCTCACCTTCGGCAGCGACACCGAGCGTGCCGAGGCGATCCGCGGCGCACGAACCGCCGCGCTCGCCGACGAAGCCGGAACCGCGTTCGACCAGGCGATGGTTCGCCACGGCGCGCCGCCGCGCCCCGTGAAGGCGCAGCCGATCCGCTGGGTCGGCGCCCGACCGGGCCGACCAGAAGCGCGCGCTCAGGCGCACGAAGAGGCCGCATGACGCCGCGCTGCCGGGCAGGGAAGATCAGCATCGCTTCCGGCGCCGCGCCGAAATAGGCTTCGCCACTGCATCGCCCGTTCCACCACATGCCGAGGAGACCATGGCTCATTCCCTTTCTTCCACTGCCGCTTCGCCCCTGGCGCGCGGTCTCTTCGCGATCTGCGCCGCCGTCGGCATGCTTGGCGCCGTGCCTGCGACGGCGCAGGACAAACCCGTCGCGCTCAAGATGTCGAGCTGGGTGCCGGCACAGCATCCGCTCAACCCTGCCCTCATTGCCTGGGCGGCCGACATCACCAAGGCGTCGAACGGCAGCATCACCGCGACCCTCTTTCCGTCCGAGCAACTCGGCAAGGCCTTCGACCACTACGACATGGCCAAGGACGGCATCGCCGACCTCGCCTACATCAACCCCGGCTACCAGCCCGGGCGCTTTCCGTTGATGGCCGGTGCCGGCCTGCCCTTCATCTTCTCCAACGCCAAGGGCGGTTCGGCCGCCATCGACGAGTGGTATCGCGCCTACGCGGCCAAGGAGATGAAGGACATCCACTACTGCTTCGCCTTCATCCACGATCCCGGCACGTTTCACAGCAAGAAGAAGCTGGGCGCACCGGCCGACGTCAAGGGCCTGAAGGTGCGACCGGCGACGAGCACGATCGGCCAGATGGTGACGCTCCTCGGCGGCACCAACGTGCAGGCCTCGGCACCGGAGGCGCGCGACGCCCTGGAGCGCGGCGTAGCCGATGCCATCACCTTCCCTTGGGGATCGATCCTGTTGTTCGGCATCGACAAGGCGGTGAGCTTTCACATGGACCTGCCGCTCTACACCACGCCCTTCGTCTGGGGCATGAACAAGGACAAGTACGAGTCGATGTCGGCGGCCCAGAAGAAGGTGATCGACGAGCACTGCACCAGCGAGTGGGCCGAGAAGGTCGCGTCGCCGTGGGCCGATTTCGAATCGAACGGGCGGACCAAGCTCATGGCGATGGCCGGACACACCGTCTACAAGCTGACGCCCGAAGAGCTGGACGGGTGGCGCAAGGCGATCGCGCCGACCGAAAGCGAATGGGCCGCGGGCGCGACCAAGGCCGGCTACGACGCGAAGGCGGTCATGAACGGGCTGAGGTCGACAGTCGCGAAATACAAGTCGGGCTTCTGATCCCGATGCCGCGGCGATGACGGCGATGACCGCTGGCGCGCCGCCGCGGCGCTCGGCGATGGATCGCATCATCGATGCGATCGAGTGGTGCGCCGCCACCTTCGTCGGCATCGTCGCGCTCAACATCTTTCTCGCCGTCGTCCTGCGCAAGTTCTTTTCCTGGCAGATCCCCGACAGCTACGACATCGGCAAGATGCTGCTCGGCACGCTGATCTTCTGGGGCATCGCCGCCACCAGCTACCGCGGCGGCCACATCACCGTCGACCTGCTCTGGACGGCGGCCAGCGCGCGCTGGAAGCGGGCGATCGACGTGTTCGCGACCGTCGTGCTGCTGTTCGTCGTCGCCGTGCAGACCATCATGCTGTTCGACAAGGTGCGCGCCGCCTTCGTCGACCACGTCCTCACCTACGACCTGGGCATGCCGACCTGGCCGTTCTACGCCGTCGCATGGCTCGGCGACTTCTCGGCGGTCGTGCTCATCGCGATCCGCACCTACCGGCTCGTCTTTCATCCGCGCGACCTCGTCGAGGTGCACGACCTCAAGGTCGAATGAGCTCTCCATGAGCAACGACTGGATCGCCTTCATCGCCTTCGTCGCGCTGTTCGTGCTGATGATGCTTCGCGTGCCGGTCGGCATGGCGATGGGCCTGGTCGGCGTCACCGGGTACAGCTTCATCGTCGGCCCCGGACCGGCGCTCAAGCTGGTCGGCCAGACCTCGCTGCGCACCGTCACCGACTACACCTTCGGCGTCATCCCGATGTTCATGCTGATGGGCGCATTCGTCTCCGTCTCGGGCCTGTCGAAGGAGATGTTCAAGGCCGCCGACGCATTTCTCGGCCAGCTGCGCGGCGGCCTCGGCATCGCCACCGTCGTGGCCTGCGGCGGCTTCGCCGCGATCTGCGGCTCGTCGGTCGCGACGGCGGCGACCTTCTCGACGGTCGCCTATCCGGAGATGCGTCGCTTCGGCTATCCGCAGTCGTTCTCGACCGGCGTCATCGCCGCCGGCGGCACGCTCGGCGCGATGCTGCCGCCTTCGACGGTGCTCGCGGTCTACGCGATCCTGACGCAGCAGGACATCGGCAAGCTCTTCATGGCCGGCGTGCTGCCTGGCCTCCTGGCGATAGCGATGTACGTGTTGACGATCGCCCTCATCGTCCGCATCCGGCCGAACTTCCTGCCGTCCGGCACGGCCAAGACCTGGCGCGAACGGGTCGCGGCGCTTCGTCTGGTCTGGGCACCGCTGCTGCTGTTCGTGTTCGTCATCGGCGGCCTCTACGGCGGCTTCTTCACGCCGACCGAAGCCGGCGGCGTGGGCGCCTCGGGCGCCTTCATCCTCGGCGTACTGCGCAAGAAGCTGAACCGCGCCAACACGCGCGAAGCGCTGCTGCAGGCCACGCGCACCGCCGCGGCGGTGTTCACGGTGCTGATCGGCGCGCTCCTGTTCGGCTACTTCCTGACCATCACGCAGACGCCGCAAAAGCTCACCGAGTTCCTCACCGCGCTCGGCGTCGGCCGCTACGGCGTGCTCGCGCTCATCATGCTGATGTACCTCGTGCTCGGCTGCCTGATGGATGCGATGGCGATGATCATCCTGACCGTGCCGATCATCTTTCCGGTCGTTACCGCCCTGGGCTTCGATCCGATCTGGTTCGGCGTCATCATCGTCATGACGGTCGAGCTCGGCCTCATCCATCCACCGGTCGGCATGAACGTCTTCGTCATCAAGAGCGTCGTCAAGGACGTCAGCTTCACGACCATCTTCAAGGGCGTGCTGCCCTTCGTGGCGACCGACATCGTGCGGCTGATCATCCTTATCGCCTTCCCCATGATCGCGCTCTGGTTGCCGCAACGCATGGGCTGAAAGCGCGCAAGAATTCAAGGTCGACGGCCCGCAGGCAACGCAGGCTCGCCGACTCGAACAACGACGTTGCCGCTGGAGAGAGACATGTTGCTATCGATCACGCGCGCCGCTCGGCACGCTTCAAGTATGCGAGTTGCGGCATGCGCCGTTGCGTTCGGCGCGAGCGCCGGCATGGCGCTCGCCGCCGATCCGCCGGCGTCCGCCGCGGCGCCGGCGGCCGAAGTTCCGTTCTGGGCGGTCGGCATGCCCAAGGGCAACCCGCTCGCGCCCGTGCCGTCGTTTCCGATTCCCACCGCAGCCGACCAGTTGCCGGCGGCCAAGCTGAAGGTGCCACCCGGCTTCAAGGTCGAAGTCTGGCAATCCGGCATCCTCGACGCGCGCGGCCTGCGCCTCGGCGACCAGGGCACCGTCTTCGTCAGCTCGCTGTTCGTGGCCGGCAAGATCTATGCGGTCACCGACAAGGGTGGCAAGCGCGAGGTCAAGACGATCGCCGACAAGCTCTTCTTGCCGAATGGCATCGAGTTCTACAAAGGCTCGCTCTACGTCGCCACGCCGAAGGACGTCACGCGCTACGACAACATCGAGGCCAGCCTCGACAAACCGCCGGCGCCCGTGATGGTGTTCGACAAGCTCCCCGGCGACGTGCCGCACGGCTGGAAGTACATCCGCGTCGGCCCCGACGGCAAGCTCTATGTGCCGGTCGGCGCGCCCTGCAACATCTGCGCGCGCGACGACGCACACATGAAGATCATGCGCATGAACCTCGATGGCTCGGGTGTCGAGACGGTCGCGACCGGCGTGCGCAATACCGTCGGCTTCGACTTCGATCCGAAGAGCGGCGACCTCTGGTACACCAACAACGGTCGCGACTGGCTCTCCGAAGACGTGCCGAACGACACGCTCAACCATGTCAGCAAGGGCGGCAAGACCGACTACGGCTATCCGTACTGCCACCAGGGCAACCTCGCCGATCCGGAATTCGGCTGGGGCAAGAACTGCGCGGACTTCGCGCAGCCGGTGCTGTTCACCGGCCCGCACGCCGGCACGCTCGGCATGCGCTTCTACTCGGGCAAGATGTTCCCGGCGAAGTACCACGGCGCCATCTTCATCGCCCGCCACGGCTCGTGGAACCGGACCAGGATCTTCGGCGGCGACGTTGTCGTCGCCTGGCCCGACGGCAAGGGCGGAATCTCGAAGATGGAGCCATTCCTGACCGGCTTCGTCGAGAACAACCAGTACCTCGGCCGGCCAGTCGACGTGATGCAGATGAAGGACGGCTCGTTGCTCGTTTCCGACGACCACGCCGGCGCGATCTACCGCGTCAGCTACACGGGCAAATGACGGTCCGGGGCGCAGTGCTCGCGGCGTCGGCGTTCGTCGCTGTCGCGGCCTGCCCCCTTGTCGCGTGGTCGGCCGACGCCGACTTCGCGCCCTGCGCTTCCTGCCACGGCGCCAACGGCGTGAGCCTCACCGTCGACACGCCGTCGCTGGCCGGACAACCGAGCTTCTACGCGATCACCCAGCTGTTCCTGTTTCGCGCCGGCCGGCGCACGAACCCGCTGATGACGGCGGTGGCCCAGCCGATGAGCGATGTCGACCTGCGCGCCTATTCCGAACTGATCGGCCGCTTGCCGCCTGCGCCCCCGGCGCCGGCCGCGCCCGCCGACGCCGCAAGGATGCAGCGCGGCGCCGCGCTCGCCGAGCGCCATCGCTGTACCGCCTGCCATGGCGACGACCTGGCCGGCGGCAAACAGGTGCCGCGCCTGGCAGGACAGCGCGAGGAATATCTGGCCCGGGCGCTCGCCGAGTTTCGCGCCGGCACGCGCGTCGGCTACACGCCGGCAATGAACGAGACGCTGGCCGGCCTCGACGCGGCCGCGCTCGACGACCTTGCGCACTACATGGCGCACGCGCCTGTGCCGGTGGCCGCGGCGTCGGCACCGCGCTGACACACAACGAGCCTGGCGTCGGGCTCACGCCCAGGCGATGACGCCCAGGCGTTGCAACAAGGGCAGACGCTGATCGAGAAAGTTGCCGACTCGCCGCTCGGTCTCGGCGAGGTTGTCGGCTTCGCTTTCGATCGGGACGCCATCGTTGATCAGGCGCTTGTTCTGCGCCTTGAGTCTTGCCCAGACGAAGTCGCGCACGGCGGCGACGTTTTCGCTGCCGTGCTCGCGTACGGCGTTCAGCACGAGCTGCTCACCATGCGCGACAAAGACGCCCGAGCCGATCGCCGGCGCGGCAAGATAGCGCACCGAGTCGTCGCGCAGGGCTTCCGCGATCAGCAGGCCGTTGAGCGCCCGCGCCGCCGAGTCCGCGGCGCCGTCTTCGCGCATCGGATGGATCTGTCCGCTTTCGACGAAGAACGCGAGCGTCTGCGCGAGCAGCTCCGACGGCAATCCGGCCAGCGCCGGCAGCGCCATGAGCTCGGCAATACCGACGCTGCCCTGCTTCAGCCGCTCGAGCACGGGCTGGGCGATGGCCAAGTTGGTCTGCAGCTCGCCGGCCGAGGTCGTGAGCGTCGTCGTGGCGGCCTCGGGCTCGACCGTCAGCATCAGCCGGACCGCGCCGAGCGCGGCAAGAAAGTCGGAACCGGACAAGGGGGCCGCCTCGCGAGCAAACAAGTCGCGGCGAAACCTCCGGTTCACCGAGAAGTCCTTGATCGTCTCGGCCATGCCGACGTCGGCACCCGCGAACATCGCCGCAATCTCGGGCGACGCCGACATCGCGACGAAGTTGTCGCTGATCGTCGCCGAGCCGAAGTACTGGAGCCGAGCCTCCGCCATCTGCCGGGCAACGTCGAGGTGATAGAGCGCCTCCCAGTGCTCGTTCAGAAATTCGTGCGCGAGGTAGCTCGCGTTCCTGTCGACGAGCTGCTCGAGATAGAGCGTGACCGATTCATTGGCGCTGAAGTAGCGCGCACCCCGGCTCGCCAGGCGGCTCACGAATTCGCGAGCCGCCACCACGCTCTCGTCGCTGCGCCCGGGCCGGCGTATCACCAGCTCGCGCATCAGCCGCTGCACCGGCGTGAAGGCAGCCCATCCGGGCATGCTGTTGTAGCTGACGTAGACGATGCCGCCGGGTTTCAATCGGTTGCGGATGAAGCTCACGATGTGACGCCGGTTCTCCTGGCTGACCCAGCTGTAGACGCCGTGCAGGACGACGATGTCGAATTGCGGCGTCGTCTCGCCTTGCGCAGCGAGGCTGGCGAAACTCTCGGCGCCGAAGCGCACATTGGCGAGGCCGGCCTGCTCCGCCCACCGGCCGGCCTGGCCGATCTGCGCCGCGTTGAAGTCGTAGCCGTGAAAGCGCCCGTGCGGGTTCGCCGCCGCAAGCAGCAAGGGGCCCAGGCCGCGGCCGCAGCCCAGCTCGCAATAGGCGAACTCCGTGTCGGCCACGGCCGGCGGCCGAACCCCCATCAGCACGCCGAGCAGGTGCAGATAACCCGGCGCCAACTCGCGATGAAAGCCGGCGACGTACGGGATATCGATGACATAGCCGTCCTGCCAGGCGCCCATGCGTGACCCGTCGAAAGATGGGGGGCCGATGGTGCCACGGTCGCCGCATCTTCGAAAAGCCGCGGCCCGTCGACGCCGCGCCGACGAAGTGCCGGGTCAGGCGATCGGCTCGTGCGCGTGGTCTTCCAGCAGGCGCCGCATTCCGGCGCAGAAGGACTTCACGTTGATGGGCTTGGTCCAGTAGTCCTGCACGCCGGCCGCCAACGCAACGTTGACCTCGTGCTGCATCGCGCTCGCCGACAACGCGACGACGCAGAGGTCGCGGGTTCGCGCATCCGCGCGCAACGCCTTCATCACCTCGATGCCGGACATGTCCGGCAGCCGCATGTCGAGCAGCACCACATCCGGTCGCAGTTCGGCAGCCTGCCTGATGCCGGACGCCCCGTCTTCGGCAACCACGAATTGCACAGCCGGCCACCGGCGCAGCACGTTCCTGATCACCAGCACATTGACCGGGTTGTCCTCGATGTACAGGACGAGCCCAGAGAGATCCGCGTCCAGTGCCGATGGCGCGCTCGCCTGGAAGGCCAACGCGCGAGCGCGGTCCGACGCCGCGTCGACGACGGGCGGACGCACCAGCTCGAGCCGGACTTCGGTGCCGGTGCCCGCCTCGCTCTGCACCGAAATCGTCCCGCCCATCAGCTGGACGAGCTGCCGTACCAGCGCCATGCCGATGCCGGTGCCGGCGATGGCGCTGTTCTCGCGTCCCAATCGATTGAAGGGCTCGAACAGGCCGGTCAGCTGCTGCCCGGTCATGCCCAGGCCGGTGTCGACGACGCTGATGCGAACCCGCTCCGGCATCACCGCGACGTCGATCGTCACGCTGCCGCCCGGGCGGTTGTACTTGATGGCGTTGGAAACGAGGTTGAGCATCACCTGGCGCAGGCGGATGGGGTCGGTATGCAAGGACAGGCGAGCAAGTGTCGGGTAGCTCGCGACGAGCCTGATCCCGCCCTGCCGGGCCGCGGCCTCGCTCATGCGCACGACGCCGTCGAGCAGGGTCTCGAGCTCGAAGTCGCTCAAGCTCAGCGAGAGCTGGCCGGACTCGATGACCGAGACGTCGAGCACGTCGTCGACCAGCGCGCACAGTTGAGCGCCCGCGAGAAAGATCAGGTCGAGCTGGTGTCGCTCGTGCTCGTCGAGCTTGTCCTTCGCGCTTTCCTGAAGCAGCTGGGAAAATCCGAGCACGGCGTTCAGCGGCGTGCGCAACTCGTGGCTCATCCGCGAAAGGAACTCGGTCTTTGCCTGGTTCGCCGCACTCGATTCGGCCGCGGCGATCCGGGCCTGGTCGGCATCGTGCTCGCCGGTCACGTCACGGATCACGAGCGTGATCAGGCCCTCGGCGCCGTTGTTGGTCCGAAAGGTCGATATCTCGACCGGGAACTCGACCCCGTCGCCGCGCAAGCCGGTCAGATGCCGGGTCGGTCCGATGCCCTCCTTGCCGTCATCGCCTCGCGCGTAGGACTGCACCTGTAGTGCGGCCGATTGCCGGTAACGAGGCGGCATGAGCGGGTCCAGGCTGCGTCCGATCGCGAGCGCCACCGGCACCTGGAACATCCGCGAAGCTGCGGCGTTGAACACGAGGACGCGGTGGCTGGCGTCGATCGTGATGATGGCGTCGGTGGCGGATTCGACGATCCCCGCGAGCTGACTCTCCCGTCGGGCCAGTTCGAGCACGGTTCGCTCGTGGATTGCAACGCGTTCGAAGGTGTCGAGCGCAACGGAAACGTCCAGCCCCAGCCCGACGAGCAGGCGCATGAGCTCGTCGTCGAAGAAGCCGACTTCCTTGGCATACAGGTTTAGGTTGGCGACGACGCGCCCACCCTGCGAAAACGGCACGACAGCCGACGCCCGCACGTCGAAAGGAACCGCATTCGCCTGAAAGGGCCGGGTCCGCGGATCGGTCCGATAGTCATTGGCCACGTGAGGACGGCCGTCGCGGATGGCTGCCTCGCCGATCGCCTCCGGGACGGCCCCGGCGTGTGGGCTGAGCCTGATGTCGTCGAGACCTTCCGTATATCGCCGCGCAGGACCTCCCCAGGCCGCCGGCACGAGCCGATCACCGTCGATGACGCCGATCCACGCCATGCTCGCCTGGCCGGTCTCGACGCAGATCCGACAGATCGCGTCGTAAAGCGCGGCGGGCTCCTTCAGCCTGAGGATGGCCTGGTTGGTGCGCGACACGGCCGCATAGAACCTCGAGACCCTCTGCACTCTCATCTCGCTCTGCAAGCGGGCCGCGTGCATCGAATTCATCTCGATGGCGAGATTCCTGAACTCGCCCGGCAGCATCTCGTCGGCCCGGGCTTCGTCGCGGCCGCTTGCGAGCTCCCTGGCGGTCCGGGCCAGGCTGCGCACTGGCCGCGCCAGCGCGTCGGCACCGAAGTAGGCCAGCAGTCCGGCAACCAACAAGGCGGCACAGGAGACGATCAGCGCGTTGCGGATTTCTGCGCGCGGCTGGGCCAGCACCTGTTCGGTCGGGATGCTGGCGGCCACGCGCAGCTGGTAGCTCGAGAGGTCCGTCGCGGCGAAGATGCGCTCGACGCCGTCGACGCCCCGCGCCTTGCTGACGCCGTCCGCCAGCCCGGGACGCGCCGACATCGCCGCGCTCGAGGCGGTACGGCCGAGCCACTTCGAGGTCTCGGGACTGCGGACCAGGAATCGGGACTTCTTGTCGATCAACGCGAGCACGCCGCCCTTGGCCGGCCAATCGCCCACCATCAGCCTTTCCAGCTGCAGCAAGTCGAGCGAAACCACTGCGATCGCGATCCTCTTTCCAAGCGCGTCTCGCACCGGCAGCGACAGGGGCGCGACCGGTTTGCCGGTGATGCGGCCGACCGCGGCCTCGCCGAGAAAGAAGCCGTCGCTGGCAAGAACGTTGGTGAACCATTCCGAATTGCCCGCGCTCGCCGGCGGCTGCCCCATCACCTTCACGGAGATGCAGATCGCCTGGCCGCTCAGGTCCAGCACCGAGACGACCGCGTGCATGGGGCTGATCGATTCCAGCCCGCGCAGGAATTCGTTGCAACCCAACGGATCGAGGCTGCGAATCTCGGCATGCCTGCTCACGAGCGTCAGCAAACGCTCGGCACCGGCCAAGGTGTCTTCGACTTCCCGTGCCGCGCTGACCGACTTGGCGCGAACCTGCTGGTAAGCCTTCTCCTGCGCCGACTGGAGATCGCGATAGAGCGTCCAGGCATGGATCGCCAGAAGGGGCACGGTCACCACCAGCACGGTGGCGAGCAGCCTGACAAAGAAGTAGCCTCGCCGACGCACGGCCCAAGGTAGGCCTCCCGGTCGCCGCCGTCTGTTCGGTAAGCCGCTTAGCCTCATGCCGAGGGGATCGGCACGGGGCGGCTGCGCGGCAAACCGGCGCGTCGTCGCTCAGTGCAGATATCGGGGCCGCGCGGCTTCGAACGGCGGATTGGCACGGCCATCGGCACGCCGCCTCACGTCCTCGTCATCCCAGCCTCGCCACCAGGCCGCGACGTGGATGAACCACGTGACGCGGTCCCTGAGGGTGGCCGCCGGCAAGGCCTGCCGGACGAGATAGGGGTTGTCGTCGCTCGTGGCCCCACACGCCCTCGCCTGCGTGCCGAGCTCGGCCACCCAGAGCAGGTGGTCGATCGTCGGCTCCGAAGCATCGAGAGGGTCCATGCATCGAGCTTGCGCCGTGCCGACGGAAGCGCCGCACCGCCGATGACGATTCGGACATGTCCCGCGGCCCCGCAGGCGCGCCGCCTACACGACAGAAGCGCGTGGCAGCCGAAGTCGCCTGCTCATTCGCGCAGAACGATTCGTCGCGCGACGATCAGGCCGTCTCGGGCTTTTCCAGCGGACCCTTGTTCGCCGGCTTGCCAGCGGGCTTGTTAGCGGTCCCGGGCCTCGATGGCACAGCCGTGCCCCTGGGGTCTGGCGCAGGCCTGCGGGCTCGATCGCGCTTGAGGTCGGGTCGATCGGTTGCCATCCTCGTCTCCTTCGTCTTGGCGCAGTACGGGTCAAGGTCGCAAAGCAAAACGCCCACTGCGTAGTGGGCGTTTCGCTGTTGGCCTAGCCTTGTGTGCGTTGGTTGCGAGGGCAGGATTTGAACCTGCGACCTTTGGGTTATGAGCCCAACGAG
>JBDTNU010000072.1:0-12890 GCA_039933535.1 Caldimonas sp.
CGCACGTGGTGAAGCAGGTCTCGATGTAGGTCCGGCCCCGTGTTCGCGCTGGTCGGGTCGCGACCGTCGGCCCGTCGGTGCTGTCGATGACGGCCCAGCGCTACACGTTCGGGGGTGACACGATCGCCGTGACCGTTCGCCTCGACGTTGCGCCGCCGCAGGCGAGCACGCTGTCGGTGACGACGACCCTCCCGGCGACGGCAGGCGCCGTGCCGGCGAGCATCGACCTGGCAGCAAATCAACTCGAAGTGACGTTCCAGGTTCCGACGTTCAACGTCAACGACTTCGTCGATGGGAAGATCGAGGTCGTCTACGGGACATCGAGCGCGAGCCAACCCGTGACGGTGATGCCCGAACCCTCGGACATGACGGTCAGCTTGTCGCCGGCGAGCGTGGTAGGCGGCGAGCCAGCGACGATCACGCTCAGGCTCACGCCGCCGTTTCCCGCGGGCGTGCCGATCGACCTCCAGTCGGACCAGCCCATCGCGCTCGTGCCGGCGCGGGTGGTCACCGGCGCCGCATCGAGCGCCACCGTGCCGGTCGTGACCCTCGCGACGGTCGCGGCGCAGACGGCAACCTTCACCGCACAGCTGCGCGGACTGACGCGCTCGGCTTCCCTGGTCATCAATCCGAGCTTCGCAGGCGGCTCGGTGCTTAGCGTCTCGACACTGGGCCAGGGCAGCGTCGTCAGTGTCCCTGCAGGCGTCAACTGCGGCGCCGGTGCGACTTCGTGCGCCGCGTCGTTCCCGGCAGCCTCGCCGGTGACGCTGACGCCGACCGCTGCGCCGGGCTTTCGATTCCTCGCCTGGGAGGGCCACCCGGATTGCAGCGACGGCATGGTGACGATGACCACCGCGCGCAACTGCAGCGCCATCTTCACGCCGCTGCCGGCTGGGTTTACCGGTGGCAGCGGCTGGACGACACTCGCGCGGGGCGAGGTGAGCTTTCAGAACCCGACGCCGGCGATGGCGCTGGATCGCGCCAATCCAGTGGTCGCGTTCGTGCTGAAGCAGACGGCCACGTCGGTCTCGCAGCTGGTCGTGCGGCGCATCGAAGGCAACGCCTTCCCGATCCTCGGCGACAACGGGTCGAACCTGAACGCGAGCGCATCGGCACCCGTTCCCCTCGACGCTTCGGAGCCGACGATCGTCACGACCGATCAGGGGCTGCCCTACGTGGCCTGGATCGAAGGCGCGGGTGCGCGGCAGAACGTGTACGTGGCCAGGCTCGCATTCGGCGGCGGCACGCCGGTCTGGACGCTCGTCGGTGGAGCCTCGCCGCTCAACTACGTCGTCGGCAGCCGCGCCTCGAGCCCGTCGATCTCGCTCGACAGCGAGCTGCGGCCGATGGTCGCCTGGATCGAGGACGGCGCGGTCAAGTTCAAGCGCTTCGACGGAGCCGCGTGGGTGCAGGCGGTGGGCGGCGAGGGCCCGACCTCCGTCGGCGCCGATCGCGTGCGGCTGTCGAGCTCGGAAGGCAGCCCACCCTCGATCGCGTGGACGCAGGGCGCGGGCCTCGCCCGGATGCTCAAGGTGGTGCGCGACTTCATCTTCACGCCGCTCGGCATGCGGGTGAATCCGGCCACCCTGAATCCCACCAGCACAGTGGTCGAGTTCGCCGTCCTCGGAGACGCCGTCACCGCCTACGTCGTATGGGGCGACTCCTAGGTCGTCCAGGGTCTCCCGACGACCAGCATCCGCACCCAACGCTGGGATGTGGCGACACAGGCATGGCGCGACCCGACGAGCTCGCTTCCTGTCGTCAACCTCAGCCCGGACAGCATCGTCGGTGTCGCGTGGTCGCGCGCCCGACTCGACGTGGCCTATGCGTTCAGCAGCGTGACGTCGGACCGAAGCTACCTCGGCGTACGCAACTACACGGCGGGAGCCTTCACCTTCGTTGCATTCGATTACAGCGGCACGCGCGCGCAAGACATCGGGCCGATCCAGTTCGATGCCTTCAACAACGCGTCACCCGTCGCGGTCGTGGTCGAGCATCTGCCAGGCAACCTGACGTACGACTTCAACCTCGTGCAGTACTTCCCCTGAGCCGCGATGAGGGGCGCCGGCTTCGGGTCATCTCCTGGCGCTAGGGCCGCGCCGGGTCGGGCGCGCGCGGCCTCACCTCTTCCATGTGCTTGGTCAGGTACGCGAGCAGGTGACGCCGCTTGGCGACACCGCGGCGGCCGTCGGCCGCCTCGTCGCTCGGAAACCACTCGGGCTGCTGCTCGGCGACGTGGGCGAAGATGGACCGCCAGCGCGTCTTGATCGTGTGCGACGACAGATGGAGCTCCGCCGCGCAGGCGTCGTCGTCATGGTTGCGCAGCGCCAGCAGCAGCAGGTCCTGCTCGGCCCGCGTAAAGCGAAACCGCGGGACGCGGTCGGTGAAGAACATCATGGTCGCCAGCGCCACCGGCATGCGACGCGCCCGCTCGCGCGTGATGCCCGTGAGGTACCTGCGCTGGTCGGGTGCGAGCAACCGGCCGTCGCGCTTCGTGTGCCGGTGGAAGACCGTGACACCCATGGCGCGCACCATGAGATAGAGGTCGCGTCCGAAGCATTCGCGCACCGCCATGCGCAGCTTCCAGCCGTCGAGCCAGAGGCGGCCCGACTCGAGCAGCATTGGCGTCCAGCGCAGCGCACGCGGCAGCGTCCAGTCCACATGGGCGAAGGCGAAATCGAAGCCGACGCCATTGACACCCCCGTCGCGATTGGCCTGCGCGGCCTGCTCGCGGGTGAGGATGACGCTGCGTCCGCTGCGTTCGGCTTCGATCATCCGGCGCGCTGCGCCAGGCTCGCCGCCACGGCCGATGAGTCCGTCGGCGAACGCATCGCTCACCCACGCGCCGGAGGCGACGCCCTGGATCCGCTCGGCCTCGGGCAGCGCATCGTCGACGAAGACGTGCATCTCGAGACGGCGCGCGACCAGCAGCTCGCGCCACAGGACGGGCAGCCGCTCCAGCGTCGCCGCGTCATGGATGCCGCGGCCGCCGGCCAGGATCAACTCGTAGGCACGCGGCAGATCGGCAAGCGTAGCGAGGCGGGTATGCAACGTCATGAAGGCGCGTTCGTAGCGGCTCGATGCTGCCGGATTTCTACCCTTTTAGGGTGCTGCGCGGAGGGCGCCAGATTTCTAGCATGGCATGGCCGATAGCCCAGCCGCCTGGGAGGCGATGGCGCCGGCCCCATTCCTCGCCGCACCGGCGCACCGATGACCATGTTCGTCTCGAACAACCGGATCCGTCCGCCGCGCCTGACCGGCGTCCGATCCGTTAGTCCGCCACTTCGAGACCGTGGGCGGACGCATCTATCGATTCCTTCCGTGAACAAGCGCCCAGGAGCAGCCGACATGTCGACCACAAGACAAGCCCATGAGCCACATGCCGCAGGCAAGCGCCCCGCCATCGTCATCGGCGCGCTGCTGCTCGCTCTGCTCGCCGCGGGCGCGAGCGCGCAATCGCGCCACGTCATCGTCAACGGCCAACGCCTCGGCGACGCGCAGGTCGCGGCGCTGGCGCGAAGAAATTGCTCGGACATTCCCGACGGCGCGTACTGGCTGAACATGCAGACCGGCACCTGGGGCTACGCCGGCAACCCTCAGGTGCAGGGCGTGCTGGGCGATGGCTGTCGCCAGCAGACGGGCAGCCCCGGTGCCGCCTTTCGCAGAGGCCCGTTCGTATCCATGAATCGCGCCAACCAGGAAGCCAACGCGTATCGCGCGCAGGGCTATCGCGCGGTCCCCTTCCACAACGGCGACGCCTACTACGTCGACGTGCGCCGCTGAGGCAAGGAGCTCGTCATGACCCAACTCCCCAGATCCTTCGCGCTCCTCGCTTCGCTGGCGCTGGCCGCCGGGCTGCTCACGTCCTGCGGCGGCGGCGACCTGGAAAGAACGAGCAACGGTGACGGCGTGCAGGCGTATGTGTTCCTCAGCCCGTCGGAGGTCTCAGTCGCGCCGGGACAAACGATCGAGATGCAGATCGACATCGCCGACCTGCCGGCCGGCGACTCCGCTGCCGGCTACGCGATCTCGCTCTCGGAGGAAGTCACCCGCATCCGCATCGACACCGCGGGCTGCAGTAGCGGCGGAACGCCATCGTGCCAGCGCTGGACGATCCGGCCCGACGTGGATGCGCAGCCCGGCGAATACGGATTCGACGTGCGCGCCAGCGGCACGTTCTCGCGGGTCGCGGCGGGCTCGATGAAGATCCGCGTCCTGCCGCCCCTGCGGATCGGCGCCGCGGCGGTGATGGCAAGCGGCAACCAGGTCGTGACCAGCACCGGCCAGATGTGGGCCAACGGATCCAACGAGTACGGCCAGACCGGCGTCGGCTTCGAGTCTGTGGGCTTCGAGGTCGACGAGCCCTTCATCCTGCCCGACTCCATCGAATCGTACGTCACGGTCGGCAGCGACACCGACTGGATCTCCGTGGCATCCACCGGCTCAACGGTGGCCGGGGGATCGGTGATCGGGCTCAAGCGCGACGGTACGGTCTGGGGTTGGGGCCACAACCCGCGCGTCGACGTCGAGCAGCCGATCTACCAGTTCGGCTTCACCAGCGAGCGCGAGATCCAGCTGCGTCCGCGGCAGATCCTCGGCTTGCCGCCCATCCAGGCGATCTCCACTGGCGGCCACAGCGTTCTCGCGCTCGCCAGGGACGGCACGATCTACGCCTTCGGCGGCGGCACCGATCGGCGCTACAACCCGAATGGCGGCGCCGTCGTCGCCGGTGAGCCGATGGCGGTGCCGCTTTCCGCCGTGACCCTGCTCGGCGGCGTGGTCGCTATCGCCGGCGGCGTGCAGAACACGGGCCGCGGTCGGGCGGTCGCGCTGCGCGACGACGGCTCGGTCTGGCAGTTCGGCCGAAGCGACGCGCCCTTCTTCCTCCGGCAGTCCGATCTGAGCGTGGTGCCGACGGCGGCGATACCACAGCGCGTCGCCTTGCCGTCGGCGGCCGTCGCGGTGACGGCGAGCGCGAACTTCTCGCTCGCCGCTACCCTCGACGGCGCGCTCTGGTCGTGGACCGAGACCGATCCCGTGCCGCGGCTCGTGGCGGGCGTGAGCAGCGTGGTCGCGCTCGACAGCGACAGCCAGACCGTTGCCGCCCTCGACGCGCAAGGCGTCGTCTGGCTCTGGGCCTTCGGCCAGACGCCTCCGCGCCCCGTCGAGGGCGTGCCTCGCATGGCCCGCCTCGCGAACGGCGCCCCCCGCTTCGCGATCAGTGCCGGCTGCACGCCGGATCGCGGCTCGCTCTGGCAGTTGAAGAATCTGCCCTATAACGAGCCGACGTCGGGCCGACGGGTGCCGGGCTTCGCGGGCCGCAGCGACGATGGCTGCCCCGACTTCACGTTCGTGACCCTGACACTTGCCAAGACCGGCAGCGGCACGGTCTCGATCGATCCCCTTCTCGGCAGCGCCGAAGTCGGTTTCCTCGGGCTGTGCGACACGACATGCGCAGGCCCGCTCGTCGTCGCCGGCGCCATCCTGCAGCGCGGCGGAGTCCGGGTCCGCGCCACGCCCGCGCCGGGCTGGCAACTCGACGGCTTCAATCCCGAATGCGCCGACGGCGCGCCGGCGCTCGACGTCGACACCACCTGCACCGCCCGGTTCGTCCCGGCGGAGCGCATCGGCCTGCTCAGCGTCTCGGTCTCGGGCAGTGGCCGGATCAGCAGCACGCCCGCCGGGATCGACTGCGGCAGCGACTGCAACGAGCTCTACGCCCTCGGCACCGAGATCCGCCTCACTGCGATCGCCGACCCCGGCTATGCGTTCATCGGCTGGAGCGGTCCGTCGAACACCAACCAGCGCGACTGCAGCGACGGAACGGTGACGATGAACGTGGTCGGCAAGATCGTGCCGCTAACGACCATCGTCGACGGCCAGGAGGTCTACGACTGGCGGACCGAGTATCCGTTGAAGCACTGCACGGCCACCTTCGGCCCTCTGCCACGCCTCTCCGTCGCGGCGAGCGCGGGCGGACGGGTGACCAGCGTGCCGGCAGGGATCGACTGCGGCGCCGTCTGCAGCGCACCCTTCGCCGGCGGACAGGCGGTCACGCTGAGCGCGGTGGCGAATGCCGGCTACCGCTTCGACGGATTTTTCGAAGCCGGATGCCAGGCGCCGATCAATCTCGCGCGCGACCTGCGCTGCACGCCGGTGTTCGTCTCGACCGTCAACGCCCTGCTCAGCGTCTCGGTGAGCGGTGACGGGCGGGTGACGAGCGGCGACGGCGGCATCGATTGCAACCGTACCGGCGGGGCGCTCTCCGGAAGCTGCAGCCAGTCCTATCCCGTCGAGACCGTCGTCGCGCTGACGCCGCTGGCCGCGCCGGGCTGGACCCTTGCCAGCTGGTCGGGCGACTGCGTCGGCGGCAGCGTGCGGCTCGACGTCGCACGGGTCTGCACCGCGACCTTCGTTCCCCTCGGCTGGCAACAGGTCGGCCCCGACGTGCAGACCGCCGGCGTGATCCGAACGGCGATGGCCGTCGATCGCAAGAACTCCGCGGCACCGATCATCTACGTCGCGACGTCGTCGCTACTGGGCCAGCACTTCGACCTCGTCGTTCGCCGCTTCGACGGCGTGAGCTGGTCGATCGTCGGCACCGGCCCGATCAACGACCCGCTGCTGTCGAGCGTCGACTTCACGCCCTCGATCGCCGTCGACGGCAGCGGCAAGGTGTCGGTCGCGTGGGCGGAGAACGGCGATCGGATCCGCGTCTCGCAATGGAACGGCACCGCCTGGTCGGTGCTCGCCAGCAACCTGAAGGTCGACCCGAGCGCCACCGTGTTCGGAGTGCAGCTGGCAACGAGCGGCGGCCAGTTGATCGTCGGCTGGCTGGAGACGGCCGCCGGCGCGCTCTCGAGCTTCGGGCAACTGACCTTGAAGCGCTACGACCCGGCAGCGGGATGGTCGGGCGGCACGGTCGCCCTGCCGGGGCCGGCGGCCGTGTTCGCCTTGCGCGTCAAGGCCGATGCCGCCGGCCGGGCGATGCTGATGTTCATTCCGGCCGTTTCACCGACCACCTTCGTCGAAGCGCCGCCGCGCGTGGTGCGCGAAGGTGCTCCCGGCACATGGGCCGATGCATGCGCCGGCAGCCTGGCTCGCCCGGCGCCCGGCAACAACCTGAGGAACAACGTCGAGCTGGGATTCGGCATCGCCCGCAACAGCGCCGACCAACCCGTCGCCGTCTTCAACAACGGCGCCTCGGCCTTCGCGGTCGAGTGCCGCGGCGGCGCCTGGACCGGCCTCGACGGCAGCGCCCAGGGGGAGATCCCCGGGCTCGTCATGGGCGAAAGCTTGATCGCCCTGGCGGTGGGGCAAGGCGAAACGGACGGTGTCGCGCTGGCGCTCGCCAAGGTCTCGTACCTTGCCAGTGGCGATCGCCAGTTCGCTGCCCAGGTGCTGATGCAGGGCATGGCCGGCGCGCCGCTCATGGCGAGCCAAGCGCCATTGGCTGACCTGAACCCCCCACTAGGCCAGTTGGCGCTGGCGCTCGCCAACTCGACCTCGCCTCTGCTCGCCGTTCCCCGCTACGACTCCGGAAGTCTCGACGTCCAGGTCTATCGATTCTTTCCTTGAACGAGCGCCACGAGAGCAGCCGACATGTCAGATGCCAGACAGCCCAACGCTGAAGCCACGAGGAGTCGACCATGACAAGTTCATTTCGAAACCCGCGCGCGACAAGGCTGTGGCTTCATGCCCTCGCGGTCATCGCGCTGGCCGGATGCGGCGGCGGCGGTAGCGGCGGATCGTCGCCCCCCGCGGTCACGAGCGTCACCCGGACGATCGTCGCGGCCGTCGGCGGCACCATCGACGGGCCCGGCGGCACGACGCTGACGATTCCGCCGAACGCGCTGGCCGCCGACACTGCGATCACGATCGCACTCGACGCTACCGGCGCGCCGGCATTGCCCGCCGTGCTGACGCCGGCCGACCTGCCGATGATCGCCCTGCTGCCGCACGGCACCACCTTCGGCGTCCCGGTGACGCTGTCGCTGCCGCTACCGGCCGGCGCCGCGCCGGTCGTCGCGAAGACAAACCCCGAACGCGACGGTTGGGAAGTGGTGCCGTCGACGACGATGGCGGGTCGCCTGATCGTCGCCATGACGAGCTTTTCGAACGTCTCCATTGCGTTTGTTTGCCTGCCTTCACCCATCCCGCTCACGTGCGCTGACGATTCGCCACCCGAGATCATCGGCGAGCCGCGCGACAGCCCGCAGCTCGGCGAGGGAGCCTTCTGGATCTTTCGCGTCGACGTCGTCGCGGCCGCGCCCTACACCTTTCGCTGGAGGCGCAACGGCTTCGGCCTGCCGAACGAGACCAACCAGGACATCCTCGTCAATCCGCTGAAGTTCAGCGACGACGGCGATCTCTACAGCGTCGTCGTGACCGATCGGTTCGGCCGCAGCGTGACCAGCCGTGCCGCGCTGCTCAAGGTCAGCGCCGCGGCGCCGACCATCATCAACCACCCCAACGACGCGCAGGTGGCAGCCGGGCAGACCGCCGTCTTCGTCGCCGCCTCGACGTCATCGATCGCCCAGACGCTGGCGTGGAAGCGCTGCAACACCTCGGAAGACTGCACGGGCGGCCCGACGACGTGGCAGGACACGGGGAACCAGGCACCCGTGCACCGCGTCTTCAACGCCGCCCGGTTCCAGGACGACGGCGCGCGTTTCGCGTTCTGCGCGACCAACGCGACGGGAACGACGTGCAGCAGCAGCGCGACGCTGACGGTGCTGGCGTTGCCGGTGCCGCCGCAGATCGTCACGCCGCCGCAGGCCGTGACCACCGCGGCCGGCACGAGCGCCGGCTTCACGGTCGTCGCGACGGGCGGCGCGCTGAGCTTCGACTGGCAAGGCAGCCACGACGGCGTCAACTTCGCGCCCGAGCCGCGCTGCACGGACAGCGCAACCTGCACCTTGTCGACCGTCGCCTTCGGCGACGACGGGCTGCTGCTGCGGGTTCGCGTCTTCAACACGGCCGGCTCGGCATTGGCCTCGCCGCCGGCACTGCTGACCGTGCGCCTCGCATCCGGCGTGGCCGTGGCCCGAGTCGCCGGGACCGATCAGAACTCGATCGGCCTGCGTGCCGACGGGCGCCTCGTCGAATGGGGCGGCCCGCTGGGATCCGTGACGAGCATGACGCCGGTTGTCAGCCCGTTCGTCGACAGCGTGGCGACGCTCGCCGACGGCAGCGGCCACTCGCTGGCCATCCGCAGCAACGGCGACCTCTTCGCGTGGGGCGACAACTCGAGCGGTCAACTCGGAGATGGCACGACACAGCGCGCCACCGTCCCGCAACGGGTTCCCGGCCTGGCCCCGGTCCGCAGCGCCGCGGCCGGCATCGGCGCGTCGCGTGTGCTGGGCAACGACGAGTCAGGCTACACGATCGCCGTCGACGCTGCGAACGGCCTGGTGTTCGCCTGGGGCACCAACGTGTCCGGTCAGCTCGGCGACGGCACGACGACGCCGCGGCCGAACCCGGTTCCGGTCGGCCGCATCTCGGGCGTGACGGGCATCGCTGCCGGCGGCGGCCATGTGCTGGCACGGCGCAGCGACGGCTCGGTCTGGGCCTGGGGGCGCAACACCGCCGGACAGCTCGGCACCGGCAACACCATGGCGAGCGTGCGGCCCGTCCCGGTGCCGCTGGCAGACATCGTCGCCGTGGCAGCCGGCAACGAGTTCTCGGTCGCGCTGCGCAGCGACGGCGTGGTGCTCACGTGGGGGAGCAACAACTACGCCAAGCTCGGCGACGGCTTGCCGGACGACCGCAGCGTGCCGGCGCCGATCGCGCTGCCGGCACCGGCCATCGCCATCGCCGCCGGTGTGGACCACGGGCTGGCCCTGCTCGTCGACGGACGGGTCTACGCCTGGGGGCGCAACGATTTCGGGCAGGCGGGCACCGGGACCGTCGGCGCCGCGGTAGCGACGCCGCAACGCGTGGTCGGACCCCTGCCGGCCGACATCGTCGCCATCGGCAGCGGTGCCTACCACTCGCTCGCACTCGATCGCTCCGGCAACGTCTGGGCCTGGGGCTCGAACGACACGCACCAGCTGCTCGACGGCACGCAGCTCAACCGACTCACGCCGGTGCAGGTGCAGGGCGTCAATCTGAACTGAGCCGGCACATGTGCGCGGCCGCAAAGGAATCAGCATGAACCCATCGAAAGCAACGACGCGCCGCACTTTCGCGTCCTTGTGCAGCGCCGCGCTCGCCTTGGCCCTGGCGGCCTGCGGCGGCGGCGGCGACGCCGCCTCACCGGCGATGATCGGCGCCGCCGGCGGCACCGTGACGGGCGCGAACGGCGCCCAGGTGGTGGTGCCGGCGAACGCGCTCGCGGCGCCCACCGCCATCGCGGTCGATGCCTCGAATGCCGGCAGCCCGGCCCTGCCCGGCGCCGTGACGCCGTTCGGCACGATGGTCGCCTTCACGCCGCACGGCACGCAGTTCGCCGTGCCGGCCACGGTCACCGTTCCGTTCACCGCCGCGTCGGTGCCGGCCGGCGCGACGCCGGTCCTCTACAAGACGAACGGCGCCGGCGCCTGGGAACAGGTCGCCGGCGCGACCCTGAACGCGGGAACGATGACGGCGCAGGTGACGAGCTTTTCCTGGTTCATCGTCGCCAACTCGCCGCCGCAGATCACGGTGCAGCCGGCCGATGCCTCGGTGGTCGAGCCGGCGACCGCGACCTTCACCGTCTCGGCCCTCGGCGCGCCGCCCTTTTTCTACCAATGGCAGCGCAGCGACGACGCCGGCGTCACCTTCACCGCCATCGCCGGCGCGACGTCGAGCACGTACGGGACCGGAGCGACCGCGGTCGCCGCAGACAACGGCGACCGCTACCGCGTCATCGTCGCGAACATCGACGGTGCCTCGACGAGTGCCGCCGCCCTGCTGACGGTGACGACCACCGTCACGTCACCGGCGATCACGGCCCAGCCGCAGAGCGTCACCGTGGCCGCCGGCGGCAACGCCGGCTTCAGCGTCGTCGCCACCGGCAGCAACCTCGTCTATCAGTGGCAGAAGAGCGGCGTCGCCATCGCCGGGCAGACAAACGCGAGCCTGATCCTCACGAACGTGCAGGCGGCCGATGCGGCGAGCTACACGGTCGTCGTCAGCAACCTCGTCAACGGCGCTCCCGCCAACAGCGTGACCAGCACCGCCGCGACGCTGACGCTGGGCGCGGCGCCGACGGGCGCAGCTTCCCGCATCGCGGCAGGCGACTACGGCTCCTTCGCGGTCAATGCCACCGGCGTGCCATACACGTGGGGCAGCGAAACCAGCCTCGGCATCGCCGCCGCCGTCGCCCGGCCGACCGCCGCGCCGATTCCGACGCTCGCCGGGGTGCGGGCGGTCGCCGGCGGCAACATCTCGGCGATGGCCGTGCGCACCGACGGGACGCTGTGGGCCTGGGGCTATCGCGGCTCGATCGACTGCATGACGGGCGCCAGCGCCGCGACGCCCTACAAGATCACGGGCGTCGTGAACGTCGCCAAGGCAAGCATGGGCGCCGACCACACGCTCATCCTCGGCAGTGACGGCGTGGTTCGCGCCCTCGGCTGCAACTTCAATGGCCAGACCGGCCAGGCGGGCACCGCGCCGGCGTCGACGCCCACGGTCGTGCCCGGCCTGCCGGCGGGCATCGTCGATGTCGCTGCGGGCGCATCGCTCTCGCTCGCGCTCGACGGCGCCGGCAACGTCTGGGCCTGGGGCCTCGGCGCCCTCGGCGACGGCACGGGCCTGGCCACGGCCCGCTCGACACCGACCCGGGTTCCCGGCCTGGCCGGCGTCACCGCCATCGCCGCCGGCAAGGGGCTCGCCCTGGCCCTGAAGGGCGACGGCTCGGTCTGGGCCTGGGGCAGCAACGACAACGGCAAGATCGGCGACGGCACGGGCATCGACCGCCTGACGCCGACCGCGACCTTGCTGACGGCGCAGATCACCGCCATCGCCGCCGGCAACGAGAACGGGATCGCCCTGCGCGCCGACGGCGTCGTCCTCTCGTGGGGGATCAACGAGACCGGGCAGCTCGGCAGCGGATCGACGACGCCGGGGCAGCGCGGCCAGCCTGCGCCGGTCGCCAACCTGACGAACGTCGTCGCGATCGATTTCGGCAGCGCCGGCGCGCTCGCCCACGGCATCGCGCTGAAGGGCGACGGAACCGTCTGGACGTGGGGTGGTAACGTCCAGGGCGAGCTCGGCATCGGCACGATGGGCTTCAGCGAATTCTCGACCTCGCCGGTGCAGGTGACCGGGCTGAACCTCAACTAGGGGCGCCTAGAAGCTGCCCAGCCCGCCATCCACCAGGAGATCGACCCCGGTGATGTACGACGCCGCGTCGGAGGCGAGGAACAGCACCGCCGCGGCGACTGGACTTGACCCTATCTCGCGGACGGTTGGCGACTTGATTCTCAAGTCTGATCGATGAACTCCGGTGCAGACTTGTCCACCGGCGGCGTGGCGCACGCCACGCAATCGCCGACGGTGGGCAAGTCGTGGTCGAGGTTCGACGGTCGCACGTGGTGCTTGTCTTGACGGCTCCTTTCGAACTTGGCCGGCGAGATCTGTCCGAGCGCGCTGTGGCGGCGACGCGGGTTGTACCAACCCTCGATGTATGTGAAGAGGGCCAACCTCGCTTCGGTCTTTGTCTGCCAGCTGCGCCGGTCGATCAGCTCGCACTCGAGCGTGGCGAAGAAGCTCTCGGCCATCGCGTTGTCGTAGGCATCGCCGACGGTGCCCATCGACGGGCGCACGCCCATCTTCTTGCACCGTTCGCCGAAGGCGACGCTGGTGTATTGACTGCCCTGGTCGCTGTGATGGATGACGCCATCGGGCTTTCTCTGCTGCAGCGCCATGTTCAGCGCCGCGAGCACGAGCTCGGCCGTCATCTG
>JBDTNU010000073.1:0-12719 GCA_039933535.1 Caldimonas sp.
GCGATCTCGCGCGCCGATCCGATCCGCACCGGCATCACCGCCTTCTGGTACTCGAGCCGGACGGCGATCCTGCCCTTCATGTTCATCTTCAACCCGCAGCTGCTGATGATCGGCATCGACTCCTGGTGGCAGCTGCTGCTCGTGGTCGCAGCGGCCATCACCGCCATGCTCGCGTTTGCGGCCGGCTCCCAGGGATGGTTCCTGACGAAGAGCCGCTGGTGGGAATCGCTGGCGCTGCTGGTCGTCACCTTCACGCTGTTGCGGCCGGGCTTCTGGCTCGACCTGGCGACCGAGCGCTACGAGGTCGTGCCGGCATCGTCGATCGTCGAGCACGCGGCGACGGCGCCGGCAGACGCGCGACTGCGCGTGCGCATCGAGGGCACGACGCTGGAGGGCAAGGACGTCAAGAAGACGGTGCTGCTGCCGCTCGCACCCGGCAGCAGCGGCGCGCAGCGCATGGCCGGCGCCGGTCTGCGCGTGATGTCGCTGCCCACCGGCACGCGAATCATGTCGGTCGGCTTGAACAGTGCTGCCGACAAGGCCGGCTTCGAGCAGGGCTTCATCGTCACCGGCATCGAAGCCGAGCGCTCGCGCCCTGCCAAGGAATGGCTCTTCGTGCCGGCCTTGCTGCTGATGGCGCTGGTTGCCTGGTCCCAGCGGCGGCGCGAGAACCCCTAGGCCGCCTTCGCCTCTGCGCCCAGATAGCGCTCGAATTCCTCGCGGTAGCGCTTGGTCATTCGGCTCTGCAAGGTCGAGTCCGCCTGCTGACGCAACTCCGGGAACCAGTCGCCTTCCTCTTCGTAGACGTGATGCGCAACGGCGCCTCGGATGTGCTCCAGCTTGTCGAGGTAGTCCTGTGACATCGGGTCGAGGTCGTCCAGCGCCGCCATCTGCACCTTTGCCGCGCTCTGCTCCGAATAGGCCTCGCCAGAGTGACCCTCCTGGGTGGTCAGCGCCATCGCGGGATAGATCACCGCTTCTTCCGCAATCGAGTGGGCAGTAAGGACGGCGCCCAGCCACTTTTGCGCTGACCTGCGACCCGTTGCGCTCTTCGCATCCTTGACCTTCGCGAAGGCCTGCTCGATCTGAACGTGGTGGTCGAGAACGAGCGCCAGCCAGCCACTGCCCGCCGATGCGGCTCTTGCCCTGCCACGAGCCTCCTGCATCTTTTCGTCGCTCGGGTCGGGTGTCATTGCCGCGATGGCCTTGTCTAGGATGCTCACTGGGTTCTCCTGAAAATGATGGGTTGTAGCGCTCAAGGCAACCGGTGTGCCGCGCTACTTCCAGGTGGGTGGAGGCCGACCGGTTCGCTTGGCGCCGGTGCGCGCATTCAGGAACCCGGCCAGCGCATCCGCGTCCGGCTTGCTGAAGTGCATGGGCGCGGTTCGGCCGCCGTTGAACGTCTCGTGCTCGCTCAAGTTGCCTCTCCGTTGCCGGCGAACCAGATAGAGGCCGCCGGACTCGTGCGGCTCCCACGGCCGGTCCGGATGGGCGTTGCCCGTCGACGAGACGGATCGACCGCTGGGAAGGGTGTCCTTGTCCATGGCGCGTGAACGTTCGGGACCAGTGCGGTTCTGGCCGCGCAATGATTCCAAGCCACGGCCCCGGGATCAATCGGAAATCCGGACCAGAGCTCGTGCGCAGCCTCCGTGCGCGAGAGCGCGTATTCGCCGGCGGCCGCCACGGCGGCATCGGGGGCGGCTTGACGCAGATAGTGCGTCAGGTCGCGGTGCAGTCGCTCGAAAGGCTCGGGGCTGATGAGGCCGCGCGCGCCGATGCAGCGCTCGGCGAGCTGCAAGACCCGCAACGCGATCGTCTCGATGGCCGTGCGCATCAGGTGCGCGTGGGCCACGGCGCTTACGCCATCTCCGCTCTCCGCTCGAAGAGCGCGCGAGGCGGTCAGGGCCTGGTGCGCCGCACCCCGCAGCCATTGGCGCCCGCTCTCCACCAGCATCGCCATCTCGCCGATGCGGGCACGCTGGAACGGGTCGACGGTCCGGCCTATGCGGCGCAGGAAATGCCGCGTCTCGTCGAAGATGGCTTCGACGCCGCCTTGCTGTACCGCGGCGAAGCGAACGGCACCGGCGCCGAATGCCGGCTCGCGGTAGTAGTCCCCTGGCTGGCCAAGAAGATCGTCGTGGCCGAGCGCGAGGCCGGTGAAGTCCACCTTGTAACTGGCCGAGGCTCGCATTCCCAATGGCTTCCAGAACGAGCGATCGATCGCCGGGGACGTGGTGTCGACCGGCACGACCGCCATCTGCCAGCCGCCTTCGGGGTCGCGCGCAGTCACCAGGGCTCGGCTGACGAAGCCCGCGCCGGAGGCGAATGTCTTGGAGCCCTCGAGCGGCAGGCGACCCGCACGGCGAGCGCCCATCCTCAGCCCGTCGCCGGCCTCCGTATTCCATACCGAAAACAGGTGGCCGGCTTTCGCGTCGTTGAACAGTGTCTCGGCCTGCGGCCCTTCGGCGAACGCCTCGATCAGCGCGAGTGCGTTCACGTGACCCTCGTAGATGCGACCGACTGGCAGGCTGCCGCGACCCAGATGCGCGAGGACATGCAGGAGCTGCAGCCGAAACCGGGGCTCACCGAGTCCGGCGCCCCCGTGCTGCTCGGGCAGCGGCGCGGCAAGGAGCCCGCAATCGCGCAACAACTGCAATGACTCGACCGGAAACGCCCCTTCGCCGTCGATCCAAGCCGCCTCGGCCGACAGGGCTGCGGCGATATCGGCCGCGACGCCGACGGCGGCGGCAGCTGCCAGGCCCGGCGTGGCAGCTTCACCGGTCAGAAAGGCGGTAAGCAAGGTGTCTGCGGGTTGCATGGCGGCTGAGGCGAGGTCGCATGACGTGGCACTCCACGTGCCCGATGCGGCTCGCAGTTGCGGCGACACGTACCGGGTTCGCGTCGCTCTACGCAGGAGGTCTGTAAAGGTTGCGCTTTGACCTGTCAAGGCGGAGTTGCGATGGCGTGCACCCGCTGAGCGGGGATTGCCCGCAAGGGCATGCGCTTCGAGAATCAGAAGCAGCGATCCGATCAGAAATCGCACGACCTGAACCCGAGGGAAGCCCAGTGGCCACGAATACTTTCACAGGCGTGCGCGCAATCGCTCGACGCATCGCCAGAGCAACTCTGACGGCCGGGGTGGCCATTGTGCTCGCCGCCTGCGGTGGCGGCGGTGACAGCGGCGGAGGCGGCGCGGTCGTGCCCACCGTCACGACGCAGCCTACCGACCAGAGCGTCGTGGAAGGCGGCTCGGCGACTTTCAGTGTGGTCGCTGCCGGGACCTCACCACTGGCCTACCAGTGGTCGAGCAGCCCCGACGGAACCACCTATACCGCCGTGGCGGGAGCGACGAATGCCAGCTACGCCACGGGCGCGACCACCCTGGCGCAGAGCGGCCTGCGTTACCGCGTGGTGGTCAGCAACTCCGCCGGCAGCGTCACCAGCAGCGCGGCCCGACTCACCGTCACCGCCACCGCCGTCGCGCCGGCCATCACGGTCCAGCCTGCGGCGGTGACCGTCACCGCGCCCGCGACGGCTACCTTCAACGTCACCGCGACGGGCACGACACCGTCCTATGAGTGGCAGGTCAGCACCGACGGAGGCACCTCTTATGCAGCGATCGCAGGGGCGGCAAGTGCCCCTGTCCTCGCCGTCACATCCACCACGACGGCGCTGAGCGGCTATCGGTATCGCGTCCTCGTCAGCAACACGGCGGGCAACGTCCTCAGCGCCGCCGCGATACTGACCGTCAATCCGACGCCCGTGGCACCGACGATCACGGCCCAGCCTGCCGCACAGGCGATCATCGCCGGGCAGGCAGCGGCATTCACGGTGGCCGCCGCCGGTACGCCGGCGCCAACCATCCAATGGCGCCTCAACGGTAGCAATCTGGTCAACGGCGCGCTCGCCGCCGGCGTGTGCGGCGGTTCGACCGTGGCCGGCGCCACGGCGGCGACGCTGACGTTGACGGCCGTACCGATCGCCTGCACCGGCGCGGTGTTCAGCGCCGTGGCCAGCAACGGTGTCGCCCCCGACGCCACGAGCACGGGCGCGACGCTGACGGTCAACCCGGTGCCGGTGCCACCGGCGATCACCGTCCAGCCCGCGGCGCAGACCGTGCTCACGGATGCCACGGCGACATTTTCAGTCACCGCGACCGGCCCGGGCCTCACCTATCAGTGGAAGAAGAACGGCACCACCATCGTCGGAGCCGTCGCCGCCACCTACACCACCCCGGCAGTGACCTGGGTCGACAGCGGTGCGATCTACACGGTCGTTGTCACGAACGTCGACGGCAACGTGACGAGCAACGCCGCCGCGCTGAACCTCATGAACAGCGCGGACCAGTTGCTCGCGTCCAACTTCTCCGCTGCCGGCAGCTACCAGATCGTCTGGAACCTGAACTACTCCGGGCCGGAGACACCGGGAACGAATTTCGCCAGCTACGACTACTCCGTGACTGCGCTGCCGCCGCTCACCAACGGGCCGCAGAGCACGACGCAAACTCCACGCGTAAATCTGACGACGTCGCTGCCGCTACTCGTCTCGGGTCCAACCCGCATCCTGAAGAATGGCGCCATCCTGGTCGTGCCCACCCACGACCAGACGCTGCGCGCGAGCTATGTCGGAAGCAAAGTGCGCGTCGATTCGCTCGCCGCCGACAACACCACCGTCGCCTATTCGCAGGTGCGCAGCAACTACAGCCTCGTTCCCCTGAGCGGCGCCGTGAAGACAGCGACGCCTCTGGAAATGGCCCACTTCCTCAATTCCTTCTTCTCGAACCCGGCGATCTTGAACGCCGGCATCAACTACCCGGCCGGCGCGGCTTACCTGAAATTCGATTCCTTCTTCCTGGGCGACCGCTACGCCGCGTTCGACTGCGTCGCCGGAACGACCGATGCCAATGTCTCTCCGTGCGTGACGGGCACGACGCTGGCGAACGCACTCACCGCGGGCATCGTGTCGATTAGCGACGGCGTCACGTACCACACGGCCGACGGCGCCTTCGTCACCGCTGAAGGCTTCTCGATGTGGATCGCGACAGTGCCGCGACCGCAGTCGGCGACGCTGAGCTCGGCGACGCAATACCGCATCTATTTCGCCCAGAACGGCAATGTCTATACCGGAGCGCTGACGCGCGACGGCGAGCCATTCAGCGGCAGCTATTACGTCGTCACGCCGGGCACCCTCGTTTTCCTGCCTTACAGCATTCGTCTGAATCAGGCGGCCACCCAGGGCTTGGCCGCGGCGATGGCGCTTTGAGAAGTTGCTGCTACCCAGGGGCTCGCCGACAAGCCGGTCGACGTTGATTGGATCCGCGCCGCGACGAGGCGCGACTCCATCCATGAAGATTCCCTCGCACCGAGTTTTCGGAATCACGTTCGCACTGCTCGTCGCGGCTGTGCTGACGGGCTGCGGCGGGGGCGGTTCGGGCGCCGGCACTTCGGCCGCCGCACCCGCGCTTCCGGCACCTGCGGCGCTGATCGCGCGCGCCAAGACCTTCGAGCTGAACACGCCTTACGTCCCGCCGCCCGGCGACCCGCTGGAGCACGACACGTCGGGGTATGCCAAGGCCATGTGCTCGGCGATGTTCATCACCGGCATGGACATCGACGTCGCGGCAGAGAACGTCGGCTACTTCACCGCACCGTATGCATCCCGCGCGAAGGTGGGCCGACCGGTGGTGGATCCTGTCAGGAAGCAGGTGAGCGTCTCGATGCCCAGCGGTACGACGCTGGTGGCCCGCTACTACGGCTCGCAGGGCTGCATCACCTTGCCGTCAGGTCTCGACGATGTGCTCTTCACGCCGGTGACCGTCACGAGCACGCTGCCCGATCCGGCCACCCAGGCCTGGCCGATGGGCGACGTGCTGCAGAGCGGCCTGCCGCCCGGGAACATCGACCTCTTCAGGCTCCAGCAAGCCGTCGACACTGCCTTCACGCCGGCCCAGGCGTACACGGAGGCCTTTCTCGTCAGCTACAAGGGAAGGTTGATCGCCGAGCGCTACATGAGCGGCATCGGCCCGTCGACGCGGCTCGAATCGTGGTCGATGGGCAAGAGCGTGGTCGCGTCGATGATGGGCGTGCTGATCCAGCAAGGCGTGTATCAGCTCGACCAGCCCGCGCCGATTCCCGAGTGGCAGACGGCAGGAGACGGGCGCCAGCAGATCCGCATCGCCGACCTGATGCACATGTCGAGCGGTCTGCGCATCAAGGCGCCCGACGATCCCGACTTCGATCCCAACGGCACCTACCCCGACCACGTGTACTTCTATACCGGGCGCATCGATGCCTTCAACTACGCGGCCACGCGGCCGCAGCAGTGGCCGCCCAACACCGTCGGTCGCTACCGCAACACCGACCCGGTGCTTGCCAGCTACCTGATCCGCCTGGCCGTCGAGAAGCGGGGCGAGGAGTACCTGAGCTTTCCGCAGCGCAGCCTGTTCGACAAGATCGGCATCCGCACGATGGTGATGGAGACCGATCCCTACGGCAACTTCCTGAGCCAGGGCTACGACTACATGTCGGCACGCGACTGGGCGCGCCTGGGCACCCTGTACCTGCAGGACGGGGTGTGGAACGGCGAGCGAATCCTGCCCGAAGGCTTCGTCAAGTTCGTCAGCACCGTGGCACCGGCCTGGGCGGCCGATGTCCGGCCGATCTACGGCGGCTTCTTCTGGCTCAACGGCACGGGCGCGTTCCCCTTGCCGACGACGGCCTACTACATGCTCGGCGCCGGTGGCCAGTTCGTCTTCATCGACCCGACGCACGACCTCGTCGTCGTGCGCATGGGCTATTCGAAGGGCGAACCCTACGCCTATGCCGGTCTGTACCCGGCGCTCCAGCTCCTGATGCAGGCCCTCCCGGCCACGCGGTAGTCGGAATCGGATCAGCGACGTGTCGCCCACCACCTCGAAGCCGGCGTGACACGTCGCGCAGGTTCCAGATGCCGGGGACGTCCGAAAGATCCGCTCGCTCGAGCTCTTGCACGGTCCCGGCGCCTGCCGCTTCCTGCGCTGACGGGCCCGCGCCGCAGATTGCCGCGCTCAGGCCGATCGCGATGTACGCGATCGAGGTTTGAGTCGGACCTTCATCTTCCTTCTCCTCCTGGCTGGAAACCCGTCATCGCGCCGCATCGTTCCTGGGCAGTTGCGGAAACGGCGCACCGAACGCCGACGAACCGGTGCCGTAGTGAGACCCGGCCCAGCCTCGGTAGGTCAATTGCGAGCCCGCCGTCCCCAGCGAGACCGCGGCGCAGATGCTCTGCGACCGGGCTGTATTGGTTCCCCGCGCGTCGTTGCAGGTGGCTTCGGTGGGATGGCAATGGACGGCGAACGGGGCCGCGCCCTGGTTGGGGGGCGTCTTCTCCTGGTAGCACCAGCCGGTGTTGACCGCCCACTGCTCGAAGCCGTTGGCGACGGCCGAAGGCGGCAGCCAGACCTCGACCGTTCGCGGCGTCGGCGTGAAGCTGCTGCGAAGGCGCTGCACGTCCCACAGCTCGCGAGGCTGGAAGGCCTTGTCAGCGAGCACGTCGGCGCAGCGCTTGGCCACGTCGTCATGGAAGATGACGGTCGGCCGCGCGTAAGGGGTCGGCGCGTTGCGGCCTTGCCGGCGCGCGCTCTCGTTGACGTCCTCGATCGTCGGCACGGAGGCGCCAGCGGCGTTCCAGAGCGCGCGCAGTGTTCGCACGCTGTCGCGCCCCTGGGATCCGTAGATCTGGATGTAGACGGTAACGCCCTTGCAGAGAGAGACCTCCTTCTGCGCCACGGCCGGTGGCAAGACGACCGGCGCTGGATTAGATGCAGGTGCAGGAGCCACGTCGGGCACGACCTGGGTCGACGGCGGCCGGAGCGGAACGACGGCGGCGGCCGCGCTGGCCGCAGTAGCCGGCGTCGGGATCGGTGTCGGCAGCGGCAAGGCGACCGGCGACAGGGCCACCGAGGCAGGCAAAGACACCGGTGCGACCGCCACGAGCGCAGGCATGGCCGCTGCAGCAGGCGCTGGCCTGATCGCCGACGACGACGCCGAGCCGACCAGCACTGCGCCAGGGTTCTCGGCCGCGTCGTCGCAGTAGTTGCCGGTGCGCTTGCGCGTGGCATCGGGCTCGTGGCGCGCCCAGTAGCCGGCGTTCGCTTCCACGGCGGAAGGCTCGCGCGGATAGTCGGGGCAGGTGAAGGTCGTGAGCATGGTGCGGCAGGCCGCGAGGCGGTCGCGCAGGGGCTGGCACAAACCGGCGGTGATGCGCAGCATCTCGACCGCCTCGTGGTTCGAGCCGAGCGCCACGTCCTGCCCCGCCTCGCGCGCCGACTGCCACACCATCATCAGCTGGGCAGCCATGCGTGCCACCGCCGGCTCGTTCTGCTCTGCCGTGTCGACGCGCAGCGCGGCATAGCTCTCGTAGAGCGGCCGCAAGGTCTGCGAGCTGACCTCGTCGTTGGGCGGCGTGCCGTGCTGGAACGCGGTCCACAGGCCGCCCAGCGCCGTCAGGATCGCGCCCATGCCGAGCGTGGCGCTTGCGGCGGTGCGCACGCCAAGGCGCGTGGGCCGCCGTCGGTCGGCCTTGGCTTCCGATTTCGTCGGCGACGAGGCCGGTGTTGTCGGCGAGAGAGCGGGTGTGGTCGCCGCCGGCGCCGGCGACGACAGGCCATCGAGCAGCTCGGGCGTGAGAAAGCTGCCGATGTGCTTGCCGAGCGAGAAGTAGCTCTCCCACTGGTCTTCGCCGAACAGCTGGTCGGCGGTGGACTGCTGCGGAAAGGACGGGTTGTCGCGCCAGTAGTTGTAGAGGTCTTCCGGGAGCTTGCTGGTGATGTTGGGCTTGACGACGACGAGCAGTCCCGACTCGCCTTGCGGATACAGGATCGTCGCGACCGCCAGGCACGCTTCCTTGTCCTCGGAGACCACGTCGTTCAGCGTGCCGATCGCCGCGGGCATCGTGGCATCGGGCTCGATGAAGCGAAGGTCGACGTCGAGGTCGATGCGAACGCGACGGATGAGATTCTCGAGGTCGTCGAACCGGTACTCGGGGTCGGCGCCGCAATCGGCGAGCACGATGAGCCGACAGCCGGCGGCGATGAGCGGGTAGGCGGCGGTGTTCTCGCTGTGCCCGCCGTCGCTCAGGTACTGCACGCGCGCGTTGCTGCCGGGCAGATGGGCGAACAACTCGTCGAGCAGGTAGGCGTATTTCGGCAGCAGCCGGGCCACCCGCGAGCAGGGCTTGGCCGCGTCGCCGGAATCCCACCAGTAGCCGAGCCGAACGCCCAGCGTCGTGAGCATCGCCGCCCAGCCCGGCCGGGTCGCGGCGCCGAGCCCCGGTGCGGCGGCCGCGCCCGACACCGCCATCCAGGTCCCGAGCGTCTCGGTGCTTGCGGCAATCGGCTGCCAGGCCTTGCCTTCGACCCGGCAATGCGAAGGACCGACGAGCGTCATCAGCTCGCCCTGCCGATCGATGTTGAAGAGGCCGCCGCGCTGGTAGGTCTGGTTGACGCAGACGTTGATCAGGTGCACCGGCCCGCCACTGGCCTGTGGCGCGTACTGCGAGAAGACGATGTCGTCGTCGGATTCCGGACGGGTCACCTTCGAACCCTCGGCACGTGCGGCATTGGCGGCGCCGAGGTAGGTGCGCGCCAGCCGCGACCGGTAGAAGTGATGCAGCGAAGAGCGGTTCAGGAAATCGATGCTGCGGCCCGACAGGAAGGTCCATGCCGTGGCCGCAAGCAACGCCGCGGCGATCCAGAACGCCGCGGCGGTGAAGTCGACCTGCCGGCTGTCGGCATCCCACAACTGACGCGTGAACAGGGCGTGCGCCACGCTGGTCCAGAACACGGCGAGTACGACCAGGCCCAGCCGGCCGGCGATGTCGATGATCGCGGGCAGGCGGAGCATGGCGGCCGACGTCCCGCCCGGGCTGCCGCCCTGCACCAGCGGCAGCAGTGTGCGCACGATGGTCAGCATCACGGCAAACGATCCGCCGAGGGCCAGCAACTGCGTCGGCCGGTTGGCGATGCGCCAGGCGACCCAGTCGATCGCGCCGAGCAGAAGCAGCGCCAGGAACCAGCGCAGCGACGACGCGAGCCGCTCGGTGACCTGGTGCCTTCGCGCGTCGGCCTCGGCGACCCGCCCCGCCGTCGGCAAGTACCAGTACTCCAGCGCGGCGGCCACCGCGAACACCGCCGGTATCGTGACGAAGAGCCAGAGCGTCGGCCACGACGAGACGAAGGTCCACGCCGCGAGCAAGGCCCGCGAGGTGCTGCCGGTCGATGCCAGCAGGGCGCTGTCGAACAGCCACCAGACGAGCACGTCCACGGCGCCGAGCAGGCAGCCGAGCGTCAGGGCCAGCACACCGAGCTCGACGTGAATGGCGGCGAGGTTGCGCAGGAAGGTGACGATCACGAACAGCCAGTCGCGGCTGCCGCGCGGGATCAGGTAGCGGCTGTTGGCGCGCAGCCAGCCGCGCTCCTTCGATGCGCTGCCCGGCTCGGCGAGCGTGGTCTCGAGATCGGTGGCCGATGGCTTGGACTGGGCGAGGCGACCGACCATCGCACCGATATAGCCGCCACCCGAGACGGTCGACATCAGGTCGAAGCGGCGAAAGACCTTCGACCTGGCCAGCGCGGTGATGAGGCCGTAGCAGAAGGTCGCACTGCGCACGCCGCCGCCGGACAGTGCCAGTCCCCAGCGAGCCGGCTGGACCGCGTCGCCTTTGCCCAGGCTGCGCCGGCGTTCGGCGACCAGCGCTTCGAGTGCGTCTTGGTCCTGGGTCGTCATCGAGCGGGCTTCGGCGGGATGCGTCGGTCAGGCGCGGCTCAAAGCTCCCGCAGCGCCGTCGTCACCGGCAACCGCGCCGCCCGCACCGCCGGGAACAGCCCGCCGATGAAGCCGATCGCGAGCGCCCACTTGAGCCCCGTCCACAGGAGTTCCGGCGTGACCTTCAGTTCGAAGCTGAGCTTGCCGACCGTGCCGGCGGCGAGCGTCGAGGCGCCCTGGCCGTTGAAGATCAGGTAGGCGAGCGCACCGCCGATCAGTCCGCCGATGAGCGCGAGCAGCATCGTCTCGAGCATCACCGCCACCACCACCGGCAGGCCGCCGAAGCCGATCGCGCGCAGGGTCGCGATCTCTCTCGCGCGCGCGGCGACCGCGGCGAACATCGTGTTGAGCGCGCCGAACATCGCACCGATGGCCATGATCGCGCCGACCGCGATGCCCATGGCGCGGATGATCTTTGTCATGCCCTCGGACTGCTTGTTGAAGTAGTCGAGCGTGGTGCTCGCGTCGATCTTGAGCTGCGGGTTGGCTTCGAGCGCGGCCTTGAACGCGTCGAACGACTTAGGGTCGGCCAGGCGCACCGTCACCGAGGCGCGTCCGCTGCCGCGGCGGTAGGTGTCGGCCACCACGGCGGCGTCGCCCCACACCTCGGACTCGAGCGCGTCGCCCGAGGCGAAGATGCCGACCACCGTCCACTGGTTGGTGCCCAGCTTGATCTCCTGGCCCGGCGTCATGCCGGCGAACTGGCGCGCCGCGCCACGGCCGACGATCAGCTCGCGCAGGCCGGGCTTGAAGGTGCGGCCCTCGACGATCTTCACCTGCGGCCGCACCGCCCACGCCTGCTCGCCCACGCCGCGCAGCTGCACGCTGCTTTCTTCGTCGCCCACGCCGCCCTTGATCGGCAGGTTGGCGGCCACCACCAGCTCGTCGGAGGCGATCGGCTTGCCCGCCGCGTCGCGCGCGATGCCGGCGGTCTGCTCGATCTGCACGACGCTGTCGTGGTCCATCACCGACATCACCTCGGAGGCCGAAGCGCCGCGCATCACGACGGCGGTGTCGGCGCTGCCGGTCGCGCGCAGCGTCTGGCTGTAGCCCTCGGCCATCGCCAGCAGCGCCACGAGCACGCCGACCACGCCGGCGATGCCGACGACGATCACCGCCGACGAGCCGAGCCGCTGCCGCAAGGTGCTGATGCCGACGTTGGCCACCGAGGCCGCCTGCCGGCCGCGTCGCGTGAGCGCGAGCCAGGCAGCGATCAACACCGCCAGCACGATCGCGCCGGGCCAGGGCAGCATCACCCAGACGCCGAGCACCACGACCAGCAGCACGATGAGCAGGAAGTTCATCAGGAAACGCATGCCGTGTCTCCTGTTCAGCGGCCGGCCAGGGCGTCGACGATGTTCAGTCGCATCGCGCTCCATGCGGGCAACGAGCCGACCAGCACGCCGATGAGCCCCATCAATACGAGGCCGAGCACCCAGCTGTCGGCGCCCACGGTCGGCAGGTTGAGCATGCCACCGCTGCCGGCGCTCACCACCGGGATGAGCAGGCTCGCGATGCCGAGACCGATCACGCCGCCGAGCACGAGCAGCAGCACCGATTCGGCCAGCACCATCGCCAGCACGCTGCCGTTCGAGAAGCCGATCGTCTTCAACACCGCCAGCTCGCCGGTGCGCTCGCGCACCGCCTGCATCATGGTGTTGCCCGAGAGCAGCAGCAGCGTGAAGAACACCGCGCCCATGATCGAGCCGACGATCAGGCCCATGTCGGCGAACTGCTTCATCCACGAAGCCGTGGCGGCCTGTTCGGTCTGCGTGCGTGTCTCGTGGTCGCTGTTGGCGGAGAGCGCGTCGATCGCCTTGGCCACCTTGTCGGCCTGGTTCACGTCGGCGACGCGCGTCACGTACCAGCCGACCTGGCCGCGGTTGTAGGGCGTGGTCTCGTCGAAGTACTTCCAGT
>JBDTNU010000074.1:0-12676 GCA_039933535.1 Caldimonas sp.
TCAAGTCGGCCTTTCCAGTCCGGTCCCAGGAGACTCCATGACACGACGCCACGCCATTCGCCGCAGCGCGCTCAGCCTCGCTGCCCTCTTTCTCGGCCTGGTGCCACTGGCTGCGAGTGCGCAGGCCGGCTATCCCGACAAGCCGATCCGCTTCATCGTTCCCTATCCGCCGGGCGGCGGCACCGACGTCATCGCGCGCATCGTCCAGGAACGGTTCCAGGCCGCGCTGGGGCAGCCGATCGTCATCGAGAACCGCGGCGGGGCCGCGGGCTCGCTCGGCAGCGACGTCGCGGCCAAGTCGGCCCCCGACGGCTATACGGTGCTGTTCACGCTGTCGTCGCACACCATCAACCCCGCGATCTATCCGAAGCTGCCGTTCAACACGGTGAAGGACTTCGAGCCGATCGGCACCGTCGCCTCGCTGCCGCAGATCCTGGTCGCGAACCCGCAGTTCGCGGCGAACACGGTCGCCGAGCTCACGGCGCTCGCCAAGGCCAAGCCCGACTCGCTCTCGTTCGCCTCGGTCGGCAACGGCTCGCCCGGCCACCTGGCCGGCGAGCTCTACAAGCTGCGAACCGGGACAAAGTTAACGCACGTGCCCTATCGCGGCGGCGGCCCCGCCGTCACCGACGTCATGGGCGGCCAGGTGCCGCTGCTCTGGGTGTCGATTCCCGCCGCGGCGCAGTTCGTGAAGACCGGAAAGCTGAAGGCGCTCGCGGTTTCGACCGTCAAGCGAAGTGCCGCGTTTCCCGACGTGCCGACGATGCAGGAAGCAGGCGTCGCCGATTTCGAGGTCGATTCCTGGTACGCGATGTTCGTCCCGGCGAAGACGCCCCGGGCCATCATCGAGAAGCTGAACAAGGCCCTCAACGCGGTCGTCGCTCAACCGGAGATCAAGGAGAAGCTGCTGGCGCAGGGCAGCGAAGGCGTGGGCGGCACGCCGGAAGCGCTGGGCAAGATCGTCGACAGCGAGCTGGTGCGCTGGGCCAGGCTGGTGAAAGACGCCCACATCAAGCCTGAATGATGGCCGCCGAACCTGTGGTCCGCGACGGCGACGACGACGGCTTGTCGGACGTGCGTGCGTTGGTCGAGCGCGCGCGCGCCGCGCAGCGCGTCTACGAGCAATCGACGCAGGAGCGCGTCGACATGGTGGTCGCTGCGGCCGGCTGGGCGATCGTCGAGCCGGCGCGCAATCGCGAGCTCGCCGAGCTGGCCGTGGCCGCCACCGGCATCGGTGACGTCGAGGACAAGGTCCGCAAGAACCACCGCAAGACGCTCGGCCTGCTGCGCGACCTGCGCGGCGCCAAATCGGTCGGCGTGATCTCGGTCGACCCCGCCAGGGGCATCGTCGAGATTGCGCGGCCCGTCGGTGTCGTCTGCGCGATCACGCCGTCGACCAACCCGGGCGCGACGCCGGCGAACAAGATCATCAACGCGCTCAAGGGCCGCAACGCCGTGATCGTCGCGCCGTCGCCGAAGGGCTGGAGCACGTGTGCCCGACTGATAGCCTTCATTCATGTCCAGCTCGAGAAGACCGGCATGGAGCGCGGGCTGGCGCAGGGTCTCGTCCAGATTCTGCCGTCGCCGGTCACCAAGCGGTCGACGGCGGAGCTGATGCGGCTCTGCGATCTGGTGGTCGCGACCGGCTCCCAGGCGAACGTGCGCGCTGCCTATGCGAGCGGAACACCGGCCTTCGGCGTCGGTGCGGGCAACGTGGCCGGAATCGTCGACGAGACCGCCGACGTTGATGCCGCCGCCGAGCGCATCGTCCGGTCCAAGACCTTCGACAACGCCACCAGCTGCTCGTCGGAGAACAGCCTGGTCATCGTCGATGCCGCGCGCGAGAAGCTGCTCGTCGCGCTCGGCGCACGCGGCGCGGTGCTGCTCGATGCGGCGCAGAAGGCCACCCTCGCCACCTTGATGTGGCCCGCGGGAAAGCTCTCGCCCGATGTGATCGGCCAGTCGGCGGTTGTCATCGCTGAACGTGCCGCGGCAGTGGCAGGCGCCGATCGCGCAGCGTGGAATGCGATCGCCGCCGCGAAACCCCGCATCCTGATGGTCGAAGAGCGGGGCATCGGCCACGAGCATCCGTTTTCGGGAGAGAAACTCTCGCCCGTGATGGCGCTCTTTTCGGCGCGCGATTTCGCCGATGCCTGCGCCATCGTCGAGAAGATCTACGCCTTCGAGGGAGCCGGCCACTCGGTCGGCCTGAGCACGGCGCGCGAAGAGCGCGGTCTCGAGCTCGGCCTGACGTTGCCGGTGTCGCGTGTGATCGTCAACCAGGCGCATTGCATCGCTACCGGCGGCAGCTTCGACAACGGTTTGCCGTTCTCGCTGTCGATGGGCTGCGGCACCTGGGGCCGCAACAACTTCTCCGACAACATGAACTATCGGCACTACCTCAACATCGCGCGGGTCTCGCAGTCGATTCCCGAGCAGGTGCCGAGCGAGCGCGAGATATTCGGCGCCTTCTTCGACTCATTCGGAGCGACATGACGGCCCCTGCGGCCACTGTCTTCGAGCTGGTCGAGCGGCGCGCCGAGGAGCAGCCGGCCGCGATCTACGCGCTGGCGACCGACGGGTCCGACGCGATCACCTTCGCCGAGCTGCGCGACTCCTGCCGCCGGCTCGCCGCCTCGCTGTCGGCCATGGGCCTGGCTCGCGGCGGCACGATCTCGGTAGTCATGGCGAACGGCTTGCAGACGCTTCGGGTGCTGCTCGGCGCGATGTACGGCGGGTACTGCGTCAATCCCGTCAACCTGCTTTCGCAGGCCGAGCAGATGCGCTACGTGCTCGGCCATTCCGACTGCCGGCTGGTCGTGGCCGCGCCGGAATGGGAGGAGCGCGTCAGGGCGGCGCTGGCCGGCATCGATCGCCCGGTGCGGCTCTTCGTCCTGGCATCGGAAGGCGACCTTGCCGCCTTGCGCGCGGCCTTGCCGTCGTCTCCGCAGGAGGCAGACGATCATCCGCCGCAGCGTGACGCGACGGCGCTGCTCATGTACACATCGGGCACGACCGGTGTTCCCAAGGGCGTGATGCTCAGCCAAGCCAACCTCGTGGCGAACGCGCTCGCCATCGGCCGCGAGCACGAGCTGTCGGCCTCCGACCGCGTGCTCGCGGTGCTGCCGCTCTATCACATCAACGCCTTCGCGGTGACGATGCTGGCGCCGCTGGCCCATGGCGGGAGCCTGTCCCTGCCGGCGAAGTTCTCGGTCACGACCTTCTGGCGCCAGGCGATCGAAACCCGCTGTACCTGGCTCAACGTCGTGCCGACGATGATCTCCTACCTTCTGGAGGGCGACGCGCCGCCGCGCGGCAGCCTCGCGGAGATCCGGTTCTGCCGCTCGGCCTCGGCGGCCTTGCCGCCGGAGCATCACCGTGCATTCGAAGCGAAGTTCGGGATCGGCATCATCGAGACCATGGGCCTCACCGAGACCGTCGCGCCCGCGTTCTCCAATCCACTCGCGCCTGCGCAGCGCAAGGTCGGATCGGTCGGTCGGGCTTCCGGGGGCGAGGCAAGGGTGGTCGACGCGTCGCTGCTGCCGGTGGCCGACGGGACGACCGGCGAGCTCGTCATTCGCGGGCCGCACGTGATGAGCGGCTACTACAAGGACGAGCCAGCCACTCGCGCCAGCTTCAGCCCCGATGGCTGGCTTCGCACCGGCGACCTGGGGCACCGCGACGCCGACGGATTCTTCTTCGTCACCGGACGCATCAAGGAGCTCATCATCAAGGGCGGCGAGAACATCGCGCCGCGTGAGATCGACGAGGTTCTACTTGCCCACCCGGCGGTCCTCGAGGCCGCCGCGGTCGGCATTCCGGATCGCCACTTCGGGCAGGAAATTGCCGCGTGCATCGTGCTGCGCGCGGGGGTTGCGGCCACGGAAGAGGACTTGCGTGCCTTTTGCGAGGAGCGCCTCGGACGCTTCAAGACGCCTCGCGTCTTTCGGTTCGTCGGCTCGCTGCCCCGCGGCCCTTCGGGGAAAGTCCAGCGATTGAAGCTTCTGCAATCGCTGGAACCGGAGCGCTGAACAGGGCCGCAAGACCCTGGGTGGCGGATGCGAAAAGGTAGGCGACTACGTTTGCAACCGGGGCAGGGCCTTCGGCGTGAACTGAAGTTCGGCGAGATGGCTACCCGGATTCGGCGGAGTGATCAGGACGTCGCAGCGCAACCGGGTGAGAAGGCGCCGAAGCGTGCTTCCGAGGATGAAATCCGCAAGCGGTGTCGACTTGCGCTTCATCACCACGACGACTTGGGCGTCGACCTCGTCCTGAATGGACAGGACAGCTCTCCACGCGTCGCCGTATGCAAGGCGAAAGGCCACGTTCTTCGTCGAGACCTGGGCGCGCGCAGCGAGGGCCTTCAGATAGTTCAGACCACTGGCCATGCGCAATGAGTGTCGTTGGCGCACTGCCCACAAAGGTACTTCCGTGATTCGCATCACCTGCTCTTGCCGGCTATCCATCGCATGGAACAAGGTCATTTCCGCCTGCGGCCAGAACCGCGCTGCCGCGCTCACGGCGGCGACCGATCGGTACGTTCCATCAACCGGAACGAGGGCACGTGCGTAACGGATCTGGTGCGTTCCGTTCACCACCAGGATCGGTATGCCGCACTTGCCGATGAGCCGTTCTGCCGTCGTCATGTGGAACGCTGCCGCGAGACCGCTCATGGTTGTTCCGCCGATGAACAGGACGTCGGCATCCTTGCACGCACGCGCAATCGACGACACCTTGTCGCCGATCTCGATGCGGAAGTCGACCGGCAGTCGATCCTTCGCGGCAATCTCGCCCGCATAGCGCGCCAGTTCCTTTCTCGCGTTGGTCACCCGCGCCCGAAGCAAGGCCTCCTGAGCGGGCAGATGTCGGACGCTGCGGCGCTTGATGGTGGCTCCACGACATGGAGCAGAGTGATGTTCGAGCTGCGATCGGAGGCGAGACGGGACGCCTTTCGCACCGCGTCGATGGACCGCTCGGAAAACGAGACGGCAACGAGAATTCTGTCGATTGTCATTTTGGGTATTCCTCTTTGCGAAGCACCGCAAGCGAAGGGCATCGCACGCGACGCCGCCGGCGCCCACTCCGGGACTTCGCGGCGCTTCTGTTCGTGGCGGCCGCACGTGGCGGCGCCGAACGGTCTGCTGTGGAGAGCTGACGGCCGACTTACGTCGTGTAGTCGCCGCTGGCTTCGGGCTGGAACAGGATCGCTTCCACCTCGGCTATTCGCTCGCTGCCGTCCGGACACTTCCAGCGCACGATCGCGCCCACGGTCTGACCCAGCAGGCTCAGGCCGATGGGGGACAGGACCGACACGAAGCCGAACTGGGGCTCGGCATCTTGCGGGTAGCACAGGGTCAGCTTGCGCACGACTCCGTCGTCAACGATGCGCAGCAGCACTTGCGAGTACATCGTCACGACATCCGGAGCGACCTTCTGCGGCGGAACGACGCGGGCGTCGCCTAGCAACGAGTCGATGCCCGGCGATCTGGGCAATCGAGTCCTTGGATCCCGGCTGGAGAGCGTCGCCAGCCGCACATGATCCAACTCCGTGAGAACACGCTCACGCACCTGAGTCTTCATTTGCAATCCTTGCATGATGCGATGACCGGAGACGGCCGTCGCTTGTCGCGCGGGCTTGGTGCCCGACAACCTCAATGCGCTGGAATGGAGGAGATCGTCGGGCTCAGGGATGTGCGGCGAGCGCAGGACAAGGCAGTCCTGTATGTGCGGGCGATTCCCACAGCCACGAGCAATGGCAGCGATCGGCGTGCGCTCGAAGCGGACGTCGATGCTGTGGGCTCAAGGTGTCGATCGTTGACGGCATGAACGCATTTTATGCGAGGTCATCGCCGCGACGACGATATCGGCAATGCGCGCAAGGTGATTGCCATCAGATCATCGATTCGCCGTCTGATGCCCTCATCCGGCTGTCCGACACACCACGTACGCCGGGAGTGTTCTCGGCCGCGACCCGTGCTGCCTGCCGATCGGCATCGCTCTCGTAGCGACCCACATATTTCACGACTCCGTTGCTGACAAACACCGCAGATGCCTGTGGCTGCCACCAGGGCTGCTCCCTCAGATCGGCGAGCAATCGAACGCGGATGGTCTCGTCGTTGCTCTGCGGCACGGAGGGGTGAGTCGTCTTCCTGCTGGCCAGCGCTCTCACGAGATCGGCCCGCGTGATGACACCGACCAGCTCCTCACCCCGAAGCACGGGAACGCGCCGGACATGCCGCGCATTGAAGATCGAGGCTACCGCAGCAATCGGCGTGTCCTCCGACACGGAAACCACCTCCGTATTCATGAGGTCTCGTGCGTGCTCTCCGTGGGTTCTCACATAGGCGGTGGACGGGCTGCCGGAGCCCACGAAGCGCCACCACCAGTTCTTCGGAGCGAACGAGTCTTGCGTCCCGATCTCGTGACGGTGCAGCAACTCGCCTTCCCCGACCGATCCCACCAGCGTTCCGGCATCGACGACGAAGACGCCACTGATGCGCCGGTCGAGAAGGACACTGATGATCGACGCAATGTGAGCGTCGGGACCCACGGAGATGACCGGCGTCGTCATCAAGTCACTGGCTTTCATCGATGCTCCTTCAGCTCGTCACGTGCGGTTGCGTGCGCACATGCAATGGTCGATCAATCCGACGAGCGTGTAAAACGACATCGAACGTCACTTCAGTGCATCAATGATGATTTGAAACCAGAGATCACTGCGGCGCACGCAGCCCGACTATTCGATGCGAATCTCAAGTGCGGAGGAGATCCCGCACGCTTCGACGGAGCACTGGCAGAAGGTCGCCATCGAACCACGGATTGGCGATGAACCAGGCGATGTTGCGTGGCGAGGGGTGAGGGAGCGGAATGACGCGCGGCGCGTGCACGCGCCAGGCCCTCATCGTTGCAGTCAACGATGCGCCGCGGGCAGAGCCCAGGAAGTGGGCCTGGGCGTAGCGGCCGACAAGAACCGTGAGCTCGATCGACGGCATGAGCTCCAACAGTCGATCGAGCCAGAGCGGTGCGCATTCGCGCCTTGGCGGGCGATCGCCGCTCGCGGCGCGACCGGGGTAGCAATATCCCATCGGCAGGATCGCAACGCGGGATTCATCGTAGAACGTGGTCGCATCGATATCCATCCAGTCACGAAGACGTTCGCCGCTGCGATCGTTCCAAGGCACGCCGCTCAAATGCACCCGCGCGCTGGGCGCCTGACCGACGATGAGAATCCGAGCGGCGGCACCGGCCTGAAGCACAGGGCGCGGCCCGAGCGGAAGATGCGCCTCGCACGCGCGGCAAGCGCGTATCTCCGTCAGCAAGCTGTCGAGTCCTGGGTCGGTCTCGGCGTGGCGGATAACGACGTCGGCGATACGGGACTTCAAGGGCGCGAGCTCCGGGTGGCTCGGCGACCCTTCGCCGGAGAAGGAGGGGCCATCCCGCCGGAGGCCGCCACCTTCTTCAAGCCCTTGAGCGCAGGCGTGATCAGTTTCGATTCCGCACCGTCGGCAAACACGGCATACGCAGGATAGAGAAACTCCGGCGCGCCCGGGACACGATGGAGTCTGCCGCTCTCGAGGTGATCTCGAACAACGGCGAGACGAAAGTACCCCGATCCGCCCGCGGCGAGAAGGTACTCTCTCCCGAGAGGGCCGAGGCCCGCGACCACACCGGCGCTGGAGAGCCCTGGGTATGCCAGGCTGTGCTGAGCCGCGAACTCCGGTCCCCAATCGACGTAGACGTAGTCGGCAGGATTCGGCATCTTGCTTCGCTTCGATGTCGAGACCATCACGAGCTTTTCCTCGATCAGGAGCTCGATCCTTAACCCCGGCCGTCGCTGCGGCGCGTACATCACAGCGATGTCCACGACCCCCTCCGCCACACGAGTGAGCAGATCGGCAGGAACACCCACCTCGGTGCGAAGCGCGACATGCGGAGCCGTGCTGCGCATCCAGAGAAGCCAGTCGAGCAACAGGGGGTCCCAAAGCGCCATCTCGCAGCCGATGGCGAGCACGGCGCGCCGGCCCGGCGGAACAGCAACCTGGTGGCGTGCCCGCTCCCAGACCTGCACCAGGGTCGACGCGTAGCGGACGAACTGCTCGCCCGCCGGCGTGAGTGAAGCGCCGGCCTTGTTGCGGACGAAGAGCTTTCGCGCCAGGAGCTCTTCCAACGTCCGGACGCGAGCACTCACCGCCGTCTGTGTCACATGCAGGCGCTCGGATGCCCGAAGAAAGCTGCCTGCAGCGACTATCTCGAGGAAAGTTCGGGCGAGCGTGATGTCCAGGGGATGTTCAGGCCAGGATTCGTCAGTGCAATGTTAGTGGATTCAAATGCCAATAACCATCGCCTGGCTATAGGCAAAGTCGGCCACCGAGTGGCGTCTACAGCTGACAGGGCACGAAAGAGCCGGCCGCGAGAGTCGTTGCAACTATTCAGCTGAGTCGCCAGCGCGGCCAATTCGCCTTGGGTCTGGCCGGCTGCACTTTCGACGGCAGAGGTGCTCCATCCGGGTCTTGCTCGGGTATTGATCACTCATTGCTCCCCCCGTGCGGTCGCGGCGAGGACCAGCTTGATCGAACAGTGTTGCTTGAGTTCAAGTTGCCGCTCTTCCCGGTCTTGAGGGCACTCGATGGCATGGGGCGGATGCCCGCACCGCCCTCGTTTTCCCAACGTTGAAGCGCGCGTTGAAGTTGCAAAACCCGTTCTCGTGAAATCGTCTCGTACAAGCGCATGCTCTTCTCCGTAATCCTTTCAAAGGCTGCATTCATTGCGAGGTGCTGGCCGTACTTCGGCATCGCCACCGTGCACTGATTGCACATGTCTCTCATACCGACCGACGCACCTCTCGTCTCGGCTCGGATGCGGCCATCGGGTAGCACTCGCAGGCCCGGCGCTCGAGGGCGGTTCGATCCAGAACCGCGACGTGACCGCGTCGATAGTGGATGGCCCCCAGATCGCGCAACCTGCTCGCAGCCTCGGTCACACCTGCCCGCTTGACGCCGAGCGCGTTGGAGATCATCTCGTGCGTCATGATGAACTCGTTGCTCTGTAGTCGGTCGAGGGTCATCAACAGCCAGCGGCATAGCCGTTGCTCCAGGGTTCCGTGTCGGTTGCACGCCGCCGTCTGCTCCATCTGCCCCATGAGGAGCCCGGTGTAGCGCAGCAGCACGTGCATCAAAGTACCTCCCCGCTTGAACTCCTCGATCAGGCACCGCCCGGGCAACCTGAAGCCCAACCCCGCGCTCTGCACGCTCGCGTTGACCGTCGAGCTGGCGACGCCCAGGAGGAGTGGCACCCCCAGCATGCCTTCGCGTCCGATCAAGGCGATCTCGGCAGAGCTGCCGCTTTCCATCACGTAGGTCACGGACACGATCGAGGTCGCCGGAAAGTAGACATCGCGGACTGCGATGCCGGGTTCGCACAGAACCTGCCCGGCGAACATTTGAACGCGCTCGAGATCCGGACACAGCCGTTCGACGGCATCCTGAGGCATTGCGTTAAGCAGGAAGTTCTGCGATGGCCAGTTGAGCAATCCCATGTCTCTTCTCTGACTTGCGCGCTGACGGATCGGGTGCGGGCTGCCGCCAACGGGATGCCCGTGACGCAAGTGATCGATTGCTCGTTCAGCGAATCCGGGAAGCCGTGGCGCTGCGACGCGCATGGCGCTCGCGAGCCCCGACAGATGAGAACCTCAGGGCCTGCAGGTTCAACTGGTACTCACGAGCCGCCCAGCCGCCGAGAAACCATGTGAGGTTCAGCCATTCCACAAACGGATGCTGACGGCGTGCAACGCTAGCAGGCAGAGAACTCTTCATCACATTCACTCCAGCACCTTTTGACGACCGGAACGATGCTAGTAAGAAGTACTGCGCTCCGGAAGCACCCGAAACCGATTCGCAGCGTTTCTCGATCGGAAACAGACACCAGTCTGGCGATTCAGGGCGACGTCCAGGCGGCAGACGGTTCGGCGTCGTCTGCTCGATCCCAGTAGGGTACGGATCCGAATCGCGATTGCAGAAAGTCGATGAAGCCGCGAACTTTCACGGGCAGATGAAGGTTCGGGAGATGTACCGCGTAGACATGCCGCTCCAGTGGCACATAGTTCGACAGCACCGATTGAAGCCGACCTGACTGAAGCTCGTGGCCGATGATGAACGTTGGCAACAGCGCGATGCCGAGGCCGCGCATCACCGCACCCGACAGCACGTCGTCGTCATTGACGCGAAACGAGCCTGTCACAGGAACGACGATTTCGCCGCTGTGATCGTGCAGGCGCCACTCCCCCTGGCTGCCGAAATGTGTGTAGTGAAGGCAGTTGTGCTTCGTCAGTTCCTGCGGCGACAAGGGAGTCCCGAAGCGCTCGAAATATCCGGGGGTCGCGCACACCACGCGCCGCACGGGCGCCAGTTCTCGAGCAACGTGGTGCAGGCTCGGTTCCCGAGCGATTCGAATCGCGAGGTCGTAGCCTTCGCTGACCAGATCGACCACTCGATCGGTGATCGTCACGTCGAGCCTGACCCGAGGATTGAGCATCAGGTACTCCGCGACCGCCGGCGCGAGGTGCAAACGCCCGAACGAGACGGGGGCGGTGACTTTGAGCACCCCGCGGGGTTCGGACTGCAACTGGCTTACGAGTTCGGCAGCCTGGGCGGCCTCGTCGGCGATGCGGACGCAATGCTCGTAGAAGGCGGCGCCGATCTCGGTCAGGCTCAGGCCGCGAGTACTCCGGTTCAGGAGACGCACCCCCAACTCCTTCTCCAGCCGGGCGATCGTCTTGCTGACGCGAGACTTCGAGGTGCCCATTCGCCGCGCCGCCTCGGTGAAGCCACTCGCCTCGACGACGCGTACGAAGATCACCATGTCATTCAGGTTCTGCATGCACATCCCCGTGAACCGACGAATTGTGAGCGATCGCAGGATGGCGGCCGTCAGTGGAAGAGTTCCGTGCGTGGGTCCGCTCCCGGACAGACACCGCCGGGCTTGCGTGTCAGATTCGACGCCAACGCAGGAAGCGAGTCCACGCGGCCGGGAGCGAAGATGGGCATACAGGACACCACCAAACTCTTGCAGAGGATGGGGCGGACTTATCCGGACCGCGCCCGGACCGACGAGGTTTCGCGAGAGATCGGGATCGAGGGCGTGCGAGCGTTGCGCGCCGTTCGAGGACTCATCGAGGGCGGTCTCGTCACGACGCTTGGGTCGCCATGCGTTGACGGAATGCCCGGGCTGGAGCTCATGCTGACCGAGCCCGGCATGATGGTCGCGTTCGGCCTCACCTGTATCGAAGGCGATCCGCGCGACGCGATCGCGGCAATCGAAGCGGAAACTCTGCGTCAACTGCGTCGACACCGCGAGAGTCGATGAGCGCTCGCTGGAACTTTTGGCAGACGCGTCGGCGGTGATTCGTACGCTACCGGACAGACGTGCACCTCGCTGAAGGGCAGACTGCTGCTTCGAAGAGCGCGGTCGCGTCGACGCGCGCTCGTCGATCCGATCGAGACAGCGTCCGCCCAACAAGGAGAAGCAAATGCGTGCTCAAGACATCATGACCAGAGACGTCATCAGCGCGGGACCTGAAACCACCGTCCTGGCGTTGGCAGCCCTGATGCTCGCCAATCGCATCAGCGCCGTCCCCGTCCTCATCGCGGGCTCTTTGGTCGGGATCGTGAGCCAAGCCGACTTGTTGCACAGATATGAGCTCGGCACGCAGCGCAATGCGGGCGCGCAGCCCTGGTGGCGGCGCCTCTTCAGCGACGACGACGCGTCATGGAGCTACGTCGAGGCGCACGCGATGCGAGTGGGCGACATCATGACCACGGCGGTCGTGTCCGTCGAACACGACGCTTCGATTGCTGATGTTGCTGCGCTCTTCCAGTCGCGCAAGATTCGCCGAGCACCTGTCCTGAAGGCCGAGACGATGGTCGGTATCGTCAGCCGTGCCGACTTCGTGCGCGCACTGGTGGCGAGAGCGGAAATCCGACGCGACCCTCGGCCGAAAAGCGACGAATCGATTCGTCGTGCGCTACTCGACGAACTGGAGCAGCAGCGTTGGTGGCAGCCTGATCGAAGCCGCGTGAGCGTCAAGGAAGGGATCGTGCACATCTCCGGACTGTTCGACTCCCCGCAAGAACGGGCGGCGGCCCGTGTGGCGGCCGAAAATATCGTCGGTGTGCGAGGTGTCGAGGACACCCGATCGCCCTCGGTTGCGCCAGGAGGCTACCTGTGAGCCGTTCGCTGAAGCGCGGTCCCCGGCGAGGCAGTCAGGCGACATCGCCGCCGCGCCACCCGTGAAGGGCATCGCGGGGATGCACGAGCAAGGCGATTCGTCTCGACTATAAGATACATGTAATATAGACCTTCATGACTTCCTGAACCCGGTCTGCTGCGCGAACCCGGCTGAGCGCAGCGCCAACGAGGATCAGCCGATGCCGTCCCCCGAGCTCTGCACCGAAGCCGAAGTCGCCGAACTGGTCGAGAAGTTCTACGCCAAGGTACGCGACGACGTTGTCCTCGGCCCGATTTTCGAGTGCCACGTTGCGGACTGGAACCTGCACATGCCGAAGATGATCGCTTTCTGGTCGGCCGCGCTGCGTGGATCGAGCAAGTACCGGGGCAACCCGATGGTGGTGCACCGCGTGCTGCCGAACCTGACGCAATCGATGTTCGAGCGCTGGCTCGA